>NZ_CAKROJ010000005.1 GCF_934372025.1 uncultured Blautia sp. | reverse complement strand
TTTTATTTTTTCTGGACATAAAATACCCCCAAGTAGGTTTTTATATTTTTGTGTCCTACTTGAGGGTATCATATCAGTTTAGGGGTGGTTTTTCTATGCAGAAAATTACTTACATATTAAAACAATAAACGTAAGCAATGCCAACAGAAACATTCCAAAAGCCATAAGATCTTGAAAATCAAATTTCATTGACATCACCTCCACTCTATGTAGAATAGAGGTCAGCCACCCTGCAACACGATTGTTCTACAATAAGTTTAGCACAATTTGGAGTAATAAGCAAGGATGAATGTATTAGTACCATTATACAAAATAAATAAATTAGTTACTGTTCAGGGGTTAACTGGACTTGAGAAAACCGATGGTGTAGACTGATAACAGTCAAAGCTATCGGTTTTCTTTATCCAAATATCTTGGACACTCTGTCAAATATATTTGCTGGTTCTTCCAGCCGCATCAAAATAAGCATGCTCATGCATTGACAGAGATAATCGATACTTTCGAAACTCCTAAATGTCACGGCCTGCGCCTGTTTTCGCTTATAATTTCTCAGAAGTCTTTCCTCTTCATTCTGTTTGCGATCTTTTTACGATTGATGGTCTTTGAGAAAGGAATCGATGAGTTTTCATAATCTCGGTTTATCTGTGCACGGAGTTTCAGATTCTTTCCCTGTTCTTCTTCCAGTCTGGCCGCTGTTTCGTAAAACTGAAGTCGGAGTTCTTTTACCTTATCCAGTGCATCATCTATCGCAGCTTTCAGTTTCTGGATCTTATGTTCATAAGCCCTATATTCTTTTTGATGTAATTTTTTCAGTTGGATATATCTTTCATCGGATTCCAGTTCTTTATTTCTGGTCTGTGCAGCTTTCAGCCGGCACATAAGTGTGATGTAATTATAAGCGTCAGGCATACATTTCCCTCCCGCACAGTTATAATCAAACGCCGCTGATTATGTCTGTGATCTTAGAAATATGATCTTCCAGATATTCGATCAATTCTTTTTGGTTCTGGATAAATTCCTCCTGAATCTCAATCTGTTTGAGATAACCAGAAAGAAGTTCGTCGCGTTTCTTAAGCTCTTCTTTTAAATCAATGTCCATGAAGAAACCTCTCTCGTTTTTTAAGAAGAGTATAACAAAAACATAGAAAAAAGCGAATTACCAGAAATTATATTTTCGTCAATCTGACTGTGGATAAACTATCTGTTTCATGATAAAAAAGTATTAATGTGGATTTTAAGACTTCCAAAAAGGAGACTCAAAACTAGAATCCAGTATATAACTGTTCACAAAAAGAACAGCTGGAAAAACTATAAACACAGTTTTTCCAGCTAAAAATGATTATCCACAAAATTTAAAAAATAAATTTCGTCGTTTTTTACAATGACTTATGCACACCCCTGAACAGTAACCAGTAAAACACTTTAATACGCTAACACGTAAATTTGCTCTTGACAATGAAGGGATGCCGTGTTAGTCTTTATTCATCAGCATATATGGTAAATGCATTGATAAGGAATAGTACATGAGGCCTGGAGCACAGAGAACTGTCGGTTGGTGCGAGGCAGTGGAAGGAAATCATGGAACTCGCCTTTGAGCATCTGTCCGAACTTCTGAATATACAGGAAAGTAGGCACAGACGGTATCCACCGTTATATGGAGAGGATATAAGAGTTTTCAGAATATAGCAGAAGATTCCGTATCCCATGAGTGTATGAACCGTTCATAAATAAGAGTGGTACCGCGAAAACAGATGTCTTTCGTCTCTTACAGCAGCCTGTAGAGATGGAAGATTTTTTTTATTCAGAAAAGACATGCAGATGATTAATATTTAGAGAACGAGGAGAAAAGAACATGAAAAACGTAACAAAATACCAGAAACAGTATTATATGCCACCGATGAAATGTATGAAATGGACTGAAAAAGAATATGTAGACAAAGCACCGATCTGGTGCAGTGTAGACCTTCGTGATGGAAATCAGGCTCTGGTCATACCGATGAGTCTGGAACAGAAAATTGAGTTCTTTAAGCTTCTTGTAAAAATCGGATTTAAAGAAATTGAAGTTGGATTTCCGGCTGCTTCTGAAACAGAATATACTTTTGTGCGTACACTGATCGAACAGAATCTGATTCCGGATGATGTAACGATTCAGGTTCTGACACAGGCCAGAGAGCACATTATCCGTAAGACCTTTGAGGCTGTCAAAGGTGCTCCGAAAGCAATTGTTCATGTGTATAATTCAACTTCAGTTGCACAGCGTGAACAGGTATTCAGAAAATCAAAAGAAGAGATCCTGAAAATTGCAGTAGAAGGTGCGAAACTTCTGAAACAGCTGGCAGATGAAACGGATGGTAATTTCCAGTTTGAATACAGCCCGGAGAGCTTTACAGGAACTGAGCCGGAATATGCACTGGAAGTATGTAATGCAGTTCTGGATGTATGGCAGCCGACACCGGAAAACAAGGCAATTATCAATCTGCCGGTAACAGTTGAATTATCTATGCCGCATGTATATGCCAGCCAGATTGAATATATGAGCGAAAATATGAAATATCGTGAAAACGTAATTCTTTCTCAGCATCCGCATAATGACCGTGGCTGTGGTGTGGCAGATTCTGAACTGGGACTGCTTGCAGGCGCAGACAGGGTAGAAGGAACTCTGTTTGGAAATGGAGAACGTACAGGAAATGTTGACATTGTTACACTTGCAATGAATATGTTTGCACAGGGCGTTGATCCGGAACTTGATTTCTCCGATATGCCACATATCTGTGAAGTATATGAAGAGTGTACAGGCATGAAGGTTGATGAAAGAAGTCCATACAGTGGAGCACTGGTATTCGCAGCATTCTCCGGTTCACATCAGGATGCGATTGCCAAGGGTATGCACTGGAGAGAAGAGAAGGACCCGAACCGCTGGACAGTTCCGTATCTTCCGATCGATCCGACAGATGTCGGAAGAAATTATGATGCAGATGTTATTCGTATCAACAGCCAGTCCGGTAAAGGTGGAGTCGGATACATTCTGGAAACAAAATATGGCTTGGATCTGCCGGCAAAAATGCGCGAGGCAATGGGATATGCAGCAAAGGCTGTTTCTGATCACAGTCATAAGGAACTTCATCCGGATGAAATCTTCAATCTGTTCAAATCTACATTTGAAAATGTTGTTGTTCCATATAGTATCAATGAAGTTCATTTCCAGCAGACAGACGGCGGTATTACTACACAGGTAACTTCTTCCTTTAATGGTAAAACAATTACGACAGAAGCAACTGGAAACGGACGTCTGGATGCGGTAAGCAACGCACTGAAGAAAGCATATGGACTTGATTTTACACTGGTAACTTATCAGGAGCATGCGCTTGAAAAGAGTTCAAGCTCCAAAGCGATTGCATATGTCGGCATTCAGAAGCCGGATGGTATGCTTTCCTGGGGAGCAGGTGTAAATCCTGATATTATCCGTGCGTCTATTGATGCACTGGTAACTGCAATCAACAATCAATAGGTATCATAGTCGGGGGCTTTTGAACCCGACATCATATTAAAAATAAACATAAAGACAGCTCTTCCTTTTTAACAGTTAATAGTAAAAAAGTATTAACAAGGAAGGGCTGTTTTTATGCATGTTTCACAGAAAAAATTGTTGCTATGGAAAAAATAAAAAGATTCTGTTAAAATTAGTTAACGTATGCCTATATAGTTAAATTTGGATGACAGAAAGGAATCGGTACACAGATGCTAAAGATTAAAAGCTATGTGAAAGTAAAAAGTATTGCGGAAGCATATGAACTGAACCAGAAAAAGACTGCCGTTGTTCTTGGCGGTATGGTCTGGCTGAAGATGGGAAACCGCAATATTTCTACGGCCATTGACCTTTCCGGCCTGGGGCTGGATACGGTGCAGGAAACAGATGAGGAATTTGTGATTGGCTGTATGACATCGTTGAGAGAGCTTGAAATAAATGAGAGTTTGAATGAATATACACATGGAGCAGTCAGAGAGAGCCTTCGTCACATAGTAGGAGTGCAGTTCCGTAACTGCGCGACGGTAGGTGGAAGTATATGGGGACGATATGGATTTTCTGATGTACTGACAATGTTTCTTGCCATGGATACATGGGTTGAACTGTACGATGCGGGACGCATTCCGCTGACAGAATTTGTGAATCGCAAAAAAGATAATGACATTCTTGTAAATATTATCGTGAAAAAACAGCCGTTATCTGTCTGTTATGTAAGTCAGCGAAACAGCAAAACGGATTTTCCGGTTCTGACATGTGCTGCAGCTTTGATCGGAGAAGAAGCAAGAACAGTGATCGGTGCAAGACCGGGACGTGCGGTTGTGGTTTCTGATGAACAGCAGCTTCTTAAAAATTTTAAAGATATGACTGACGGACAGCGTGAGGAAGCTATTCAGAAATTTGCAGAATATGCTGCAGAACAGGTGAAGACGGACAGCAATATGAGAGCATCAGCAGAGTACAGAACGCTCCTGGTTAAAGTCCTGACACGAAGAACATGGGAAGCAGTAGGAGGAATGAAGAATGAAAATTAGTTTCTGGCTGAATGGAGTTAATTGTCAGGAAGAAATCGAACCGGGGATGCTTCTGATCGATTTCCTGAGAGATAAAGGATGCTACAGTGTGAAAAGAGGATGCGAAACAGCGAACTGTGGGCTTTGTACAGTTCTGGTAGATGACCGTCCGATTCTGTCATGTTCCACACTTGCTGTCCGTGTTGACGGAAAAAAAGTAGTGACAATGGAAGGAATGCAGAAGGAAGCAGAGGAGTTTGGAGCTTTCCTTGCAGATGAAGGCGCAGAACAGTGCGGATTCTGTAATCCTGGTTTTATCATGAATGTATTTGCGATGCTCCGTGAGATCAAAGAGCCGACAGAAGAACAGATCAAAGAATATCTTGCAGGAAATCTGTGCAGATGTTCAGGATTTGTCTCACAGACAGCAAGTATTCTGAAGTTTTTAAAATATAAAAAAGCACAGGAGGAAGCATAGGGATGAAATATGTAAATCAACCTGTACGAAAAACAGATGCAATGGCACTGGTAACAGGAAAACCTGTCTATACAGATGATCTGGCACCGAAGGACTGCCTCATCGTTAAAGTGCTGAGAAGTCCGCATGCAAATGCATGGATAGAAGAAATTAAGACTGAAAATGCCGAAAAAGTTGCCGGTATTGCATGTGTTCTTACCTATAAAGATGTACCACAGAAACGTTTTACTCTGGCTGGACAGACTGCACCGGAAATGAGTCCGGATGATCGTCTGATCCTGGATCAGCATGTTCGATTTGTTGGTGATGCAGTTGCAATCGTAGCAGGTGAGACAGAGGATGCGGTAGACAAAGCGTTAAAGAGAATAAAAGTGAAATACCGCGTGGAAGAAGCGGTGCTGGATATTCATAAAGCAAAGGATAATCCAATCCTGGTACATCCGGAAGATAACTGGAAACTGAAGATTCCGCTTGGTGGAGATAATAAGAGAAATCTGTGTGCATCAGCCATGGAAGAAGAGGGTGATGTAGAGAAAGTACTCAGTGAGTGCAAATACACAGTAGAACATACGTATCATACAAGAGCCAATCAGCAGACCATGATGGAGACATTCCGTACAGCCTGTTATATGGACCATGTTGGAAGACTGATCGTTCTGTCTTCTACACAGATTCCGTTCCATATCCGCAGAATCGTCGGAAGAGCCCTGGATATTCCGGCTTCAAAGGTACGTGTGATCAAACCGAGAATTGGTGGTGGCTTTGGTGCAAAACAGTCATCTGTAAGTGAGATATATCCGGCAATTGTTACCTGGAAGACTGGACGTCCGTCCAAAATAATCTATTCCAGATATGAATCCATGATCTGTTCTACTCCACGTCATGAGATGGAGATCACAGTACGTGCAGGAGCAGATGAAAATGGAATCATCAAGGCAATTGATGTTTATACGCTGTCCAATACAGGGGCTTATGGAGAACACAGTTCTACAACAGTAGGACTTAGCGGACATAAATCTATTGCACTTTACAGACATACAGAAGCGTATCGTTTTGCTTTTGATGTAGTTTATACAAATGTACAGACAGCCGGAGCATATCGTGGATATGGTGCTACCCAGGGTATTTTTGCGGTAGAATCTGCAATAAACGAGCTGGCGCACAAAATGGGAATGGATCCGGTAAAGGTCAAAGAACTGAATATGCCGGTTGAGGGCGGTCCGCTTCCTGGTTATCATGATGTTCCTTATGCACAGAGCTGTACAATGGATAAGTGTATGGCGAGAGCGAAAGAAATGATGAACTGGGATTCCAAATATCCATTCCGTGATATGGGTAATGGCAAAGTACGTGGAGTCGGAGTTGCAATGGCTATGCAGGGATCTTCTATTGCAGGCGTTGATGTTGGTGGTGCAGATATCAAGCTTAACGAAGATGGATCTTATACTCTGGCACTTGGCTGTGCTGATATGGGAACCGGCTGCGATACGATTCTTGCACAGATGGCAGCAGACTGTCTGGAAACTCGAATGGAAAATATCGTTGTGTTCAGCGTAGATACAGATATTTCTCCATATGACTCAGGATCTTATGCTTCAGCGACTACCTATACAACAGGAATGGCAGTTATGAAGGCCTGTGAAGAATTAAGAAAGAAAATCTGTGAAGTAGGTGCAGAGATGCTGGAAACAGATGTGGATAAAGTCGCATTTGACGGATCCAGCGTATATGTTGAAGGTGAGGATGAAGAGAAAAAAGTTTCTCTGGAGCAGGTAGCGCTGAAGAGTACGTTCTTTAATAATATTGAACTGCAGGTTACCAAATCTCATTCTGCCCCGTTGTCACCTCCGCCGTTTATGGTAGGTATGGCAGAGGTTGAAGTTGATACCGAGACAGGAAATGTGGATCTGCTGGATTATGTGGCCGTTGTTGACTGTGGTACACCGATCAATCCGAATCTTGCACGTGTGCAGACAGAAGGTGGTATTGCGCAGGGAATCGGAATGGCTCTTTTTGAAGATGTCCAGTATACAGATAAAGGAAAGATTCGAAACAATTCTTTTATGCAGTATAAGATTCCGACAAGAATGGATGTTGGAAATATTCGGGTCGATTTTGAGTGCAGTTACGAACAGACTGGTCCATTTGGTGCAAAATCAATTGGTGAGCTTGTAATTGATACACCATGTCCGGCTATTGCCGAGGCAGTTTATAATGCAACCGGAGTACGGGTACGTGAACTTCCGATCACCCCGGAAAAAATTGCAATGGGAATTCTGAACAAGAAAGGAACAGACAAGAATTCATGACGAAT
The DNA here is from genome assembly GCF_934372025.1 of uncultured Blautia sp. Classification (GTDB taxonomy): domain Bacteria; phylum Bacillota; class Clostridia; order Lachnospirales; family Lachnospiraceae; genus Blautia_A. Next base: position 85,020 of record NZ_CAKROJ010000005.1, on the reverse strand, counting down.
ATGATAATGGGCTCTTTTCTGGCAGTGGGATATCTTGTTGTATTCTGGCTTTTCGGGGCGCTGATCCCCCGGAAATTTCAGTCAGGCAGATTTTCAATCATGTGTATCAGTGGTTTTCTGCTTTATTATACCCTGTTTGAAATTGTGGCATTTCCTATGAAATATCGGTGCTGTTCCCTGAAACAGCTGACGGTTATATGGGGAAGTCTGCTGATCGTTCTCTTTTTCTGGATCTTCTGGAAAAAGAGAACACTTCTGGCAGAGAGTATCAGAGGAATTCCAGGAAACAGACAGAAAAACATATCTTTAATAGTGCTGGTGCTTGTGGCAGTGGCACTTGCTGTATTTCTTGGGCTGAATACAAATACACTGTCAAATTATGATTCCAATAACTATATCGGACTTCCTGTAGCTTCTGTTTATTCAAATACGCTGGAAAGAGTTGCACCTTATACAGGGAAACTTCTGAAGTCTCCAAATTCGTTTTATATTATGAATACAGATACACTGCAGAGTGCAATCGTTTATCAGGTGCTGAATATTCATCCGCTTATGGAACGTAAGTGGAGCTTTACAATTGTGATGGTGCTTCTTTTTGAGATGGGATTGTATCAGTGTGCAGCAAAGTTTTTTTCTGAAGAAAAAGAAGCAGAAAAAACAGTGTTTGTCATACTGGCAGATATGGTTCTTCTGTTTTCCTACAGTCTCGGAGGTGTTTCACAGTATTTTGCATACCGAACATATGAGGGAAAAGCTGTCATTGCATATTTTTATATGACGGTGATTTTCGGGTGCTGTCTGGCAATTTACCGCAAAGAAAAAAGCCTGTGGCCGTGGTGCGGACTGTTTCTGTGTGGAACCGGTGGCATTGCTTTCAGTAATTCCGCACTGTTTATAGTACCATGTATGACAGGACTTACATTATTTCCATATATTTTGTGTGAGAGCATACGCAAAAAACAGTGGCATCTGCTGAAACGCTATATAATCGTGCTGTTGCCGTCGGCATTCTGGATGCTGATAAGTTATCTGGTGTAGAAGGAGGAAAGACTATTGGAAAATTTAAATGAAACAATTCAGTTTCTGAAGCAGTCTCTCCAGACTTATACAGGAAGTAACCCGATATGGCTTTTGTATCCGGTGGCACTGGTGTTGATCTGGTTTCTGGGAAAGAAAGAGGATCGCCGGTTGTTTGTCGGAACACTTGTGACAGAATGTCTTACAATTTTTAATCCGTATGCAGTCAGGGTTCTTGTGGATGTATTTGGATTTGGAAATCGATTTGTCCGATTTTTGTGGATGATCGTCTTTTTTATTACAATAGGGTATGCTCTGACACTGGTTATATTTGCATCAAAAAAAATATGGGTAAGATTTCTGGCAGGTGGGGTCAGTATTGCGCTGATTGCTGCTTTGGGAATTCCGGTATTCAAGGGTGCGGATTCCTTTCCTTATCAGAAGGCAGAAAATGCGTATTTTATTGATCAGGAAATAATGGATCTGGCAAATATCATACACAGTGAGGGAATCGAACAGCCCCGAATACTCAGTGATGGATTGCTTCTGCTGTACCGGCAGTATGATCCGGATGTGAAATCCTACGTAGGACGCAGCATGCTCCAGCGTATAGAGCGATCATCGGAAGAAAAAATCATGAAGAGCAAAAAGATTAAAATTTGGATGAAAAAGGTTATAGCGGTTTACTTCTATCATGATTTTTCGTATGAAACGGAAGAGTTCCAGCATATTCTTAAAAAGAATAAAGTCAGCTACGTGATTTCTACATCACAGGAGCTGGATGAGTATCTGGCAGGTACCACAATGTATGTGATTGGCGAAACTGGAAACTGCAGAGTCTGGAAAGTTGTCTGAAATACTGGGGCTGTGAATGGAGTGAACAGTAACCGTGGGAATAGTCAGAAAAGAAGGAATAATTCAAAAACTTTACAAATAGGCAATTATGTGATATATTATAAAAAGCTTTAGGAAGAAAGCTTGCACCTGTAGCTCAGTGGATAGAGCAGTGGTTTCCGGTACCATGTGCGGGGGTTCGATTCCCTTCAGGTGTGTTGCACGAGGTAATGGGTCTGCCTCAGTGCGTTGTAAGTTAAGGAGGACAAGAACTTGGATAATTTCAGGGAATGGTTATCAGATAACCTTCGCTATATTATGCTTGGCGGAGCAATTTTGATAATCGTAGCTGTATTGTTCTTTGGCATTCGTGCCTGTGTCGGAAGTGAGAAGGGTACTTCAGACGAAGAACAGATTACAGCACAGGACAACAGCCAGGGAAATGATCCTTCTTCTCCGGAAGATGATGGGGAGACAAACGACGGGAAGAAAGAAGAAACGAATCCCTTGGAGGATGGCAGTGAAGAAGTTACTGCACTTATGAACAGCTATTACAAGGCTTTAGGGGAAAAAGATATTACAACATTGAAAACATTGGTCAGAAACCTGACACCTTCTGATGAATCCAGAATTGCAAATGCAAAGGATTATATTGAAAAGTATCAGGTAAGCAAAGTGTATATGAAGAAAGGACTGGATGACAATTCGTATGTGATTTATACGAGTGGTAATTTCATCTGTAAGGGGATTCAGACACCGGCGCCTTCTTTATGGAGTTCATATGTTGTAAAAGACAGCGATGGCACTTATAAAATATTAGGTGACCTGGAACAGAACACAACAGTTTCCGCTTATATGGATTCGCTGAAATCTGATGATGACGTAAAGAAGCTTACGGCTGAGGTGCAGGCAGAATACGAACAGGCGCAGAAGAACGATACCGCACTGGCACAGTTCCTTGCAGGCCTGGGTGAAGAGGCAGATACTTCTTCTTTTGAAACGAGTGCAGACGGCACGACAATGACAGTTACAGAAGGGTGTAATGTCAGAGCTGAGGCAAATAGTGACAGTGATATCATAGGTGGTCTTGATGAAGGGGATCAGATTCAGAAACTGGGTCAGGAGGGTGACTGGATTCAGATTGAATATGATGGACAGACTGGATATGTTTACAGTGGATTGCTCGAGTAGAATATTCAGCTAAATAAAAAAGCACAGGATTTTATTCCTGCGCTTTTTTTATTTCTTCAGCGAACCATCGGCCTGAAGTTCATAATCTTTCCCGTCTATGCTGACTGTTCCGGTTTGCATAATACCATCCAGGTCCAGATAATAACGTTTGCCATTGTCATTGATCCAGCCGGTCTGCATGATCCCGTCCTTGTCAAAATAATAATGCTTTCCGTCAGTGTCGATCAGCCATCCGGTGTAAGGTGTTCCGTTTACGAGAAACATCCAATGACTTCCGCTGGATGTCCAGGTTCCGTTTGCTGCCTCAGGAGAAGCCTCTTTCTTAACCGGTGGCTCCGAAGGAGTCACAGAAGGAACAGCGGTTGGAGTGGCGGATATATGATCTGCTTTCTGTGGAGCTTTCGTTACGGAAGCTTCCGGTGCAGAAGTGGATTTTTTTGTTTCGTATGACCATATGGCAGTGATTTTATAATCAGGGTCAAAGGAAGTACGCTGAAATAAAAAACTGGCAGACAGACATAATAAAACTGCAATCAAAAGAAGCAGGGGATTAAGGTGTCGTTTATGATCGGACATAATTCCTCCTTTATACAGTAAGCCAATCCTACTGTTTGCTTTGCTCATATCATCGATGAACAGTAATATTATGATACAATATGTAATAAAAAAAAACAAGCTCTCGGTTGCGGTCAGAAAGAAAAAACTATATAATGGAAAAATGGACGAAAAAAAGATAATAGAAAATCAGAATTTAATACGAATTAATAAATACCTGAGCAGTGCAGGGATCTGTTCCCGAAGAGAAGCAGATCAACTGACAGAGTCAGGCAGGATTACGGTTGAGGGAAAAGTGATCGGTACAGGAGAAAGGATTCCGGCAGATGCGACGGTCTGCCTGGATGGAGTTCCTGTAAATGCAGAAACCAGGCAGGTGCTTTTACTCTTTTATAAGCCGCGGGGGATTGTGTGCAGCACAAAGCAGCAGCGGCAGGAAACTACGGTGACAGAATACCTTGACTATCCGGTGAGGGTGTATCCGGTAGGAAGACTGGACAAAGATTCAGAGGGTCTGCTTCTGATGACCAATCAGGGTGATCTGGTCAATCGTATTATGCGAGCCGGGAATTATCATGAAAAAGAATATGAAGTGACGGTGGATAAAGAAATCACAGAGGCATTTGTTTCCAGGATGAGCAGAGGTGTTCCAATCCTTGGAACAGTAACACGTCCCTGTGTGATCAGACAGACCGGTAAAAAGAGTTTTTCTATCATACTGACGCAGGGCCTGAACCGCCAGATAAGAAGAATGTGCGAATATCTGGGCTATCATGTGCAGACGCTGAAACGTATTCGTATCATGAATCTGACAATTGAGAATCTGAAATGTGGAGAATATCGGGAAATCCGAAGTGAAGAATGGGAAAAACTGAATGAACTGATCAAGAATTCATCCAGTGAGACAGTAATCAGAACAGGAGGGCAGCATGGAAACATCAGCCGTAAAACAAATAAAGGAACTGGTGCAAAAGCTGAACGAAGCGGCAAAGGCTTATTACCAGGAAGACCGGGAGATCATGAGCAACAGAGAATACGACAGTCTGTACGATCAACTGGAAAAAATGGAAAAAGAAACAGGAATCGTTCTGGCAGACAGTCCAACTGTTAATGTAGGATATGAAGCAGTAGATGCACTTCCAAAAGAAACACACGAGTCACCAATGCTTTCTCTGGACAAAACAAAGGACAGAGAAGTGCTGAGAACGTTTGTCGGAGAACATCCTTCTCTGCTTTCGTGGAAAATGGACGGACTTACCGTTGTTCTCACATATGAGAATGGAGAACTGCAAAAGGCTGTTACAAGAGGAAATGGTGTTGTCGGAGAGGTGATCACCAACAATGCCAGAGTATTTAAAAATATTCCGTTAAAAATCGCATATCAGGGGAGACTCGTTCTGCGAGGAGAAGCGATCATTACGTATTCCGATTTTGAAAAGATCAATGCCTCGATTGAAGATGTGGATGCCAGATATAAAAATCCAAGAAATCTCTGCAGCGGATCAGTACGCCAGCTGAACAATCAGATCACAGCAGAAAGAAATGTTCGTTTTTATGCATTTACACTTGTTTCTGCACAGAATGTGGATATGCACAATTCAAGAGCATATCAGATGGAATGGCTTCGCGGCCAGGGATTTGAGGTGGTGGAATACCGGATCGTTACAGCTGAAAATCTGGATGAAGCTATGGACTATTTTGCGCATGCGATTGAGCACAATGATTTTCCATCTGACGGACTGGTTGCATTATATGATGATATTGCATATGGAGATTCACTTGGAAATACAGCAAAATTTCCGCGAAATGCATTTGCTTTCAAATGGGCAGATGAAATTCGTGAGACTGTACTGCGTGAAATCGAATGGAGTCCATCAAGAACAGGACTGATCAATCCGATCGCTGTTTTTGATCCGGTGGAACTGGAGGGGACGACAGTCAGTCGTGCAAGTGTTCATAATGTCAGTATTGTAAAAGAACTGCAGCTTGGGATCGGTGATACGATCCAGGTTTATAAGGCGAATATGATCATTCCGCAGATTGCAGAAAATCTGACAAGAAGCGGCAATCTGATAATACCGGATACATGTCCTGTATGCGGACAGGAAGCTCGGGTGATCAAAGAAAATGATGTAGAGACACTTTGCTGTATGAATCCGGATTGCGCAGCCAAAAAAATCAAAGCATTTACGTTGTTTGTAAGCAGGGATGCCATGAATATTGACGGACTGTCCGAAGCAACACTGGAGAAATTTATTGCCAGAGGTTTTATTCACAATTTCGGAGATATTTTTGAGATAGAAAAATACCGGGATGAAATCGTGGATATGGATGGTTTTGGAGAAAAATCATTTGAAAATTTGATGAGCAGTATTGAAAAGGCAAAAGAAACGACACTTGCAAAAGTTATATACAGCCTTGGTATTGCGAATATCGGATTATCCAATGCGAAAGTTATCTGTCGTCATTTTGAGGATGACCTTGATAAAATCCGTGAGGCTGATGAAGAAGAGATCAGTGCCATTGACGGAATCGGGCCGGTAATCGCAAACAGCCTTGTGAGGTATTTTAAAGATCCACAAAATAATCAAAAAGTAGATCATCTGCTTGGATATCTTCATATTCATAAAGAAGAAATATCAGGCGAGCAGATTTTTGCAGGAATGAATTTTGTTATTACAGGAAGTCTGGAACATTTTGCAAACAGAGGCGAGGCCAAGAAACTGATTGAATCACTTGGCGGTAAGGTAACAGGAACTGTAACCGGAAAAACAAATTATCTTATCAATAATGATGTAACATCCAATTCATCAAAAAATAAAAAAGCACGTGAGCTGGGAATACCGATTCTGTCAGAAGAGGATTTCCTGAAACTGACATAAGAGACCAAAGGAGGAATAAAAAATGCCTATTAAAATACAGGGTGATTTACCGGTAAAAGAAATTCTCGAAAGAGAAAACATATTTGTCATGGATGAGGGAAGAGCGGTACACCAGGATATCCGTCCGCTTCAGATCCTGATCCTGAATCTGATGCCGCTTAAAGAAGAAACAGAACTGCAGCTTCTGCGTTCGCTTTCCAACACACCGCTGCAGGTAGATGTTACTTTTATGGCAGTCGAAAGCCATCAGTCAAAGAATACATCTGCCAATCATCTGAATAAGTTTTATCAGACTTTTTCGGAGTTGAAGGATATGCGGTTTGATGGTATGATCGTTACAGGTGCGCCGGTTGAACAGATGGAATTTGAAGAGGTGGATTACTGGAAGGAACTTGAGGAGATCATGGACTGGACAGAAAGTCATGTAACATCAACGATCTTTCTGTGCTGGGCTGCACAGGCAAGTCTATATCATTTTTATGGCCTTAAGAAACGTCAGCTGGATCATAAGATGTTCGGACTTTTCTGGCACAAAGTTCTGAATCGCAAGATTCCGCTGGTAAGAGGCTTTGATGATGCTTTTCTGGCTCCGCATTCCAGACATACAGAAGTTCCGATTGAAGATATCCGGGCATGTAAAGAAATCACGATTCTTGCAGAATCAGAGGAAGCGGGCCTGTTCCTTGCAATGGCGCAGGGAGGACGCAAGATTTTTGTGATGGGCCATCCGGAATACGATCGCGTGACACTGGACGGAGAGTATAAGAGAGATGTGAGTAAGGGATTGGATATCGATCTTCCGAAGAATTATTACAAAGATAATGATCCGGAAAATAAACCGCTGCTTCTCTGGAGAGCGCATGCAAATAATCTTTACACCAACTGGATCAATTATTACGTATACCAGAGTACTCCGTTTGATCTGATGGGAACACCGGATTTCAGCAGTATCACATTTAACTGAACAGTAAAGAGGGGAGAATAAAAATGGAAGGATCAATGTTTATCGGAACATGGTGGTCACTTGTTCCGCCACTGCTGGCAATCGTGCTGGCACTGGTAACGAAAGAGGTTTACAGTTCACTGTTTATCGGAGTTGCAGCAGGAGCATTGCTGTATTCCGGGTTTCATCCGTGGAATGCATTTGTGTCGTTTTTTGAGATCATGAAAAGCAGTATGAATCTGAATATTCTGATTTTTGATGTGCTGCTCGGAATGATCATTGTTCTGATGTCAAAATCGGGTGGATCAGCTGCTTATGGCAAATGGGCAGGCAGTAAGATCAAGAGTAAAAAGAGTGCCATGCTGGCGACGACCGGACTTGGCGTGCTGATCTTTGTGGATGATTATTTTAACTGCCTGACAGTAGGATCTGTTATGAGACCGGTCACAGACCGTTACAAGGTATCAAGAGCAAAACTTGCTTATATCATTGATGCAACAGCAGCACCGATCTGTATTATCGCGCCAATCTCCAGCTGGGCGGCAGCGGTTAACTCTTATGTGCCGGATGATGCGGGAATCACGGGATTTCAGTTGTTTCTTTCAACAATCCCATATAACCTTTATGCAATCCTGACGCTGGCAATGGTACTGTTCCTTATCTTTGCGAATTTTGATTTTGGTTTAATGAAGGTGCATGAAAAAAATGCGGAAAAAGGTGATCTTTTTACTTCGGGAAGAGAAGAGTTTGAACAGGTAAAAGAAGAAGAAATTTCTTCCGGCGGAAAGGTAATGGATCTGGTACTGCCTGTTCTTGTACTTATTGTATCTGCAATTGGAGCAATGATCTATACAGGATTTCTTGGCGGAGCAACGGATATCGTAACTGCCTTTTCCGGCTGTGATGCAGAAACGAGTCTGATCTTTGCCACGATGGTAACAGTATTCTTTATGATGCTTCTGTATCTTCCGAGAAAAGTTGTCACATTTAAAGGATTTATGGACAGCTTTGTTGAAGGCTTTAAAATGATGATCCCGGCAATTGCCATCCTGATTTTTGCGTGGTCTCTGAAAGGAATGGGCGATGCACTGGAAATCAGCACATTTGTAAGAAATGTGGTAGGAAGCAATGCTTCTGCAAGCGTGATCCTTCCGGCAATTCTGTTCGTGGTCGCAGTTTTTCTTTCTTTTTCGACAGGAACAAGCTGGGGAACCTTTGCAATCCTGGTTCCGATCGCAATTGCGATGTTCCCGGGAAGCGAAGATCTTCAGATGATGATCATTTCGGTATCGGCAGTTCTGGCAGGTGCAGTATGTGGAGACCATATCTCGCCGATTTCTGATACAACTGTTATGTCTTCAGCAGGAGCACAGTCCAATCATATCAATCACGTAACAACGCAGATGCAGTATGCAGCAGTCGTTGCTGTGATTTCCTTTATTGGTTATATCATTGCCGGTTTCATACATATCTGGTGGGTGGTTCTCGGAATCAGTCTGGTGCTGCTTCTTGTGACACTTACTGTGATAAAGAAGATCAGTGCTGGAAGAGATAAGGAGACAGGTGCACATGTATAAAATACAGGTACCGTACATTGACCAGAGTGTGAAATATCCGACGGGTTGTGAAAGTGTGTCTGCTGTTATGCTTCTTCAGTATCTGGGATACGAGATTTCTGTGGATGAATTTATCAGTAAGTATCTGGAATGCCGCGATATGGAGATACGGGAAGGCGTTTTGTATGGACCGGATCCAAATGAATGTTTCTGTGGAAGCCCGTATGATGAGGATTCCTATGGGATTTATGCCGGAGGTCTTAAAAAGGCACTGGATAAAGCTGCAGGAGACAGATACTGCTTTGAAGATGAATCGGGAACGCCGATAGAGGAACTTCTCAGGAAATATATCGATCAGGATATGCCGGTGATTTTCTGGGCATGCATCAATATGCGAAAAGAAATTCCGGGACCGGAGTGGAAGCTTCTGGATACAGGGGAGCGATTCCTGTGGACATCGAATGAACACTGTATGCTGCTTGTTGGATATGATGAGGAAAATTATTATTTTAATGATCCATATGATAACAATGGTGTGATCGGTTACTCAAAGCAGCTTGTGGAAAAACGTCATTCTGCACAGCACAGCATGGCACTGGGGATCCATAAAAAGTGTTAGGAGTTTACAAAAATTTTATTTGAATTAAAGAAATAAATCTGCTATAGTATATATGTTTACGGTAAACTGTTTTTTGTTAAAGAAAGAAGTGTTTATTTTGCGAAAAAAATCACACATACTGCTGGCAAGATATCTGGCAGACCAGATGCCGGCCAATGAGAGTTTACAGTTACATAGAAAAGCATTCTGTCTGGGAAATATACTTCCGGACATTCAGCCTTCATTTATAACCAAGCGTCATGAATATTTCGGTACCTTTGATGAGGTACAGGGTAAGATCCGTCGTCTGGTTCAGGCAGGGGCAGAGTGTAATGACCGGGTTTTCTGGAGAAGAGCCGGTGAAGTGATGCATTATATAGCAGATTATTTTACTTTCCCGCATAATAAGACATTTGAAGGGACTCTTCGTCAGCATAATACATATGAGAAACATTTGAAGAATGAATTAAAGATGTTTGTTCTGGATGGAAAAGCAGATGTATATGCAGAGAACAGTATTCATTTTGAAACACTGAATCAGCTGCTGCAGTATATCAGGGAACATCACAGAAGATATCTGAATTGTAAAAGAAATATTGAAGATGACATACATTATATTCTCAGAGTATGCTATCAGGTATTTCAGGGAATTTTCCATTTATGCGGAAAATCAGAAGAGCCTTCATATGTTTCAGTAGCCTTATAAAATATGAAAAAAATGTGAATTTTATCCAAAAACCGCCGGGGTTTTCTCTCGGCGGTTGATTTTTTTTGTACATTATGCTAAACTGACCACAGTATTGTGTAAGTGAGTTAACAGTAGACAACTGTTTGCGGCAAGGTAAGTGGCATAACTGTTTACCGGTAAGGTTCCGCTGTAAATGGAGTGAACAGTGACTAAGAAACATACCTTTATAAGGGGAATAAAGATATGTTCTTGACAGAAGGGAGCAATTTTACCAGAATGAAGAACAAATATCTGACCAGAAGTTTATGTATTACAATATTAGCGGCTATGGTTTTGTCAAGCCCGATGTCTGTAATGGCAGCGGATGAGAATATAGAGACAGTCAGTGAGCAGGAAGATACGGATTTTTCTGATGGAAGTGATGTGACGGAAACACCAACACCAGAGACACCAGCACCGGAACCGGAACCGGAGACACCGACGCCGGCACCGGAAACACCAGCACCGGAACCAGAGACACCGACGCCGGCACCAGAGACACCAACACCAGAGCCGGAGACACCGACACCGGCACCGGAGACACCAACACCGGCACCGGAAACACCGACAGTTACACCGGCAGACCCAACAGCGACGCCGACACCGGCTCCGACGGATGTGACGGAAACAGAGGCAACGAAGAAGCTGGTTGAGAAGATTGATAAACTTGCAAAAGAAACTCTTACATTAAAGCATGCCGCAGAAGTGAAAGAGCTTCGAAAAGAATATGACAGCCTTGCTGATGAACAGAAGACATTTGTTACAAACTATGATCTGCTTGTCGGCTTTGAAAAGCGCATTGCTGAACTTCAGAAGAAAGAGGAGGACGGAAAGAACAGCGGGCTGACCGATGGAAGTGAAACTGGAAAAACCGGTACACCGGTCTATTATGTTTCAAATCTTCATGCGGGAAAAGAATTTTATCTTGACAGTCTGAAGAATAATTATCAGCTTTCATTTTCTGATGATTTTTCAGCAGTAATGGACGAAATCGAAAAAGAATACAAAGAAAAAAACAAACTTACAGATGTAAGTGACAGCAGAAGTGACGGGCTGACCACTTCGGCAGATTCACTGCTTGTACGTAACTGGCAGGATATTCTTGCAATATACGTGTATGAGCAGAGCCAGAAAGGCGTAAAAGAATTTACACTTGATTCTTCTTCAAAAGAAGCACTGGCAGAGATCTTTGCGGAGATGAATCCGGTGGTTCGTGATGAAAACAATATTACACATGTTTCCTATGGAAATTATCATATCAATCATTATATCAAGCAGAACGATATTTCCCAGGAAAACAGAACCGTTTTGAAGAAATATGTAGAGACAGACTGCAAGCTGCTTTGTGCAATTGTTACAGACGCCAAAGGATTTGTGCGTCAGAGCGTTGGAGATGATGTTTCTGAGGAACGTGTAAATGTTATCGCAGCAGCATACTCACTGGTTGGTGAGGTCGGATATTTCTGGGGCGGTAAATCAAACCAGATCGGCAAAGACTCCAGCTGGGGAACGGCTGAAAAAGTATCCGCAGAAGGCAGTGCAAGCACCGGAACTGTTCGTGCATATGGACTTGATTGCAGTGGATTTGTTACATGGTCTGTGATCAACGGATATCTGAATCAGGGAATGCAGAGCAGTGTCGGAGATGGTACCTCCGAGCAGTGGGAAAATGCAAATGTAGTCAGTGAGCAGGATGCACAGCCGGGTGATCTTGTTTTTCAGAAGGGACCGGAGGCCGGAAGCGACAATCATGTCGGTATCATCTGCGGAAAGACTGATGCAGGTGACTGGATCGCAGTACACTGTTCTTCCAGTAAAAACGGTGTAACAGTAGGCGAGGCGTATGGAGCAAGCTTCCGTTATATCAGACAGCCATCTTTCTACCCGACACAGGCCGAAGTGGCGGAAATGGAAAAACAGGGAGCAAATGCAAGCAATACAACAGCAACGGACAGTGACGTATCAGATGGATTGACTTTAGAGACTGCATCAGATACGCAGGAGAGTACAGACAGTATTTCGGCTTCGCTTTCTTCAGATGCAACAGAAGACGATGATCTGATCGTAGAATTTGAGGATGCGGACGATTTCACAGATTCTTCTGCTTCTGTGACTGGTACAGTTGAAGTGACAGATACGTTGCAGAACATTTTGAATAACAATGTTTCTGTCCAGGAGAATTCTGCGGCAATACTTCCACAGAAACCGGATGAGAGTGATATGGTTGTTATCTTTGAGGATTAACAGACAGAGCAGCGTAACAGAACCGGACGATTCAGGTGAGTCGTTCGGTTTTTATGATAAAAAAAGGAGACCCCGATGAAGAAGAAAAGGTTTTGGCGTAGATTTTTCTGGCTTTTGCCTGTTCTGATATTATTTGTGATCTGTTCAAATAATTTTTTTTCAAAGGAGCCTGGTGAGATACGGAAGCTGCGCGAACAGAAAGTACAGCAGACGGATGAAGACCAATATCAGGAATATTACTTTAAACTGCTGTCAGAAGATGAGCAGAGAATATACAGGCAAATGCTGAACGGCATCCGTGAGAGGCAGAATGAATTTTATCTGACATCGGCGGATGAAGATGTGATCAGTAAAGTTTATCATGCACTTTTGAAAGATCATCCGGAACTGTTCTGGGTCCATAACCGGGAAGAGGTATATACGACTTCTTACAAAGGGACAGATTATTGCAGGTTTTCACCGGGCTATACATATACAGAGCAGGAAATCAGCGAGATCCTGACAGAAATGCAGAATGCGGTAAATGAAGTGAATGCTGAGATTACACAGAATGCATCGGATTATGATAAAGTCAAAATGATTTATACGTATCTGATCGATCATACGGAATATGAAGCGTCTGACGATGACCAGAATATTGCAGGAGTCTTCTGGAAAAAGAAAGCAGTCTGTGCCGGCTATGCCAGGGCGGTACAATATCTGCTGGAACAGCTGGGGATTCCGTGCATATATGTAGAAGGAAGCGCCAGAGACAGTGATGAAGGACATGCATGGAACATTGTGAAAATCAATGGGCAGTATTATTATGTGGATGCAACGAACGGAGATCAGCCGAGCTTCCTGGAAGGCGGTGCAGTGCAGCTTGAAGAGCATAAAACAGTGATTTATGATTATCTGTGTCCTTTCCCGCAGGAATATGAACAGGTGTATACAGCTTCGGATGAGTTTCCGGTACCGGAATGTATGGCATCAGATCTTAATTTTTATGTGTTGAATCAGGCATGCTTTGATACTTATGATGAGCAGCAGATTTATGATTTTTGCCGTATGCGTCTTGATAATGGTGCGGCAGTGGTACGTTTTAAATTTACTTCACAGGATGCCTTTGACAGTGCATACCGTCAGTGGATCCAGGATGGATATATCCAGAATGTGGCAAGATATTATCTGCAGCTCTACGGACTGGAGACCGTGGAATATCATTACGGTATTCTGGATAATCTGAAGACAATGTATTTTATGTTTTAGGGGAGAGATTTTTATGAATGATGTTTTACAGCAGCTTATGAATATGATAGAGACTACGCGGACAGTTCCGTCTTTTTCCAGTATTTCAATGATCGGTTTTGCAGTACTGCTTGTTTTTGGAGCGATCAACTGTATTCTCGGGTATCGGCTTCTGCGCTTCTGGATGATGCTCTGCGGATTTATAATTGGTGCCGGAATCGGGTTTGGAGTTGCGTTTTCAACCGGTGTGACGGAGAAGTATATGTATGCTGCGTTTATGGTAGGTGCCGGAGTGCTGCTTGCTGTGATCGTATTTATGAGTTATAAGATCGGTATTTTTATTTTGGGTGCCGGAATCGGAATCGGATTAGGAATTTATGTTTTTCATCCGACGACATCACTGGTGTTTTTCTTCTGCCTTCTTCTCGGCGTTGGACTTGGAGTACTTGCAATGAAATGGGTAAGAGAGGTACTGATAATCGGAACAAGCCTGATTGGAGGTGTGATGGCCGGATTTTCAGCGGCCAAACTTGGCGGCCTTTCAGATATTCCGTATGGAGCCGGTCTGAGTCTTGGGTTTGCGCTTCTGGGAATGCTGATTCAGTTTGCAACAAACAGGCGCAGAGAAACGGATGAGGATGAGTATGATGAGGAAGACCCGGATGTTTCAGCAGAAAGCTCAGATTATATAGATTTCAGAGATTATATGCCTCAGAAGGACAATAAGAAAAAACAGAAACAGGCAGAGAGACCACAGAGAACTGCCCGTGAGCAGGAAACGCGCCAGAGTGCGGCAAGGAAAAAATCAGGAAGACAGCAGCCGGTGGATTTTAAACTTGAAAAGAGCAGAAGCAGAAAATCCAGAAAAGATGATGTGGCGCCTGAAACGGAAAAAACAATTCCATATCGTCCAAGAAAGAGCAGAGCGAAAGAACTGGATCTTCCGCTGGGTTCCTTTGATGCAGAAGATTCTTACCATCCAATGAATGATGATTATGATGATTACGATGATTATGATGAACCGGTCATGATCGATGAGGATGAACTGGATGAGGAGGTTCTGAGAGAAATGATGGATGAAGATGACCGCGAAGGTGAAGAATTATGGAAAAAAATATCCAGAAGAGAAGATTCCAGGAAAAAGAAAAACAGGCGTAAATAAAACAGTCTGACAGAAGACGGAAAAGAGGAACAACATGGCAAAAGAAGCAAAGACAAATGCAATGAGAATGCTGGATCGTCAGAAAGTAAAATATGAAGCATTTCCGTATGAATGTGATGAATTTATTGACGGACTTCACAGTGCAGATCTGATCGGAGCACCGTATGAGCAGTCTTTTAAGACACTCGTTATGGAGGGCAAAAGCGGTGGCTATTATGTTTTTGTGGTGCCGATCGAGAAAGAGGTTGACCGCAAGGCGGCAGCCAGAGCAGTTGGCGAAAAAGCGGTTGATATGATTCATGTCAAAGATATCCTGAAGATCACAGGATATGTGAGAGGCGGCTGCAGTCCACTGGGGATGAAAAAACCTTATCCGGTTGTATTTGATGCATCTGCCGGTGACTTTGGGGAGATTTACGTGAGTGGAGGACGGATCGGTCTGACACTTAAAGTTCCGCTCGAAGCGCTGCTCAAGGTGACAAATGGCAAACTGGCTGAGATCACGATGAAAGACTGAATTGAAATTGAATAAGAAATAATGTAATCAAAAAGACTCCGGGGTGTATTGAAACCTCAGAGTCTTTTTTCTGTCATGTGCTGTATGACATATATTTTCAGTTTTAGTTATCAGCTGCGTCTTCTTCGTTAACCTGGAATACGTGGCGTTTTTTGGCCATTTCATCACTTGCCAGATATTCGTCGTAAGTAGTGATCTTATCGATCAGCTTGCCGTCCGGAAGAATTTCCATAATACGGTTGGCGGTTGTCTGAACGAACTGATGGTCATGGGAGGTGAAAAGGATAACTCCCGGGAATTTGATCAGACCATTGTTAAGTGCTGTGATAGATTCCATATCCAGATGGTTGGTAGGCTCATCCAGAAGCAGAATGTTTGCACCGGAGATCATCATTTTAGATAACAGACAGCGAACTTTTTCTCCACCGGAGAGAACGCGGACTTTTTTGACACCGTCTTCGCCAGGGAAGAGCATTCTGCCAAGGAAACCACGTACGTAAGTTGCGTCTTTGATCTCGGAATACTGGGTCAGCCAGTCGGTGATGGTCAGATCGTTATCGAATTCCTGTGTATTGTCTTTCGGGAAATAAGCCTGGGAAGTGGTAACACCCCATTTGTAGCTTCCTTCATCAGGTTCCAGTTCTCCGACAAGAATTCGGAAGAAAGTGGTGATCGCCTGTTCGTTTGCTCCTACGAAAGCAACTTTATCGTCATGTCCAAGTGTAAAGCTGATGTTGTCCAGAACTTTTACTCCGTCGATTGTCTTGGAAAGATTTTCGACCATAAGGACTTCGTTTCCGATCTCACGGTTTGGACGGAAGTCAATGTATGGATATTTACGGCTGGAAGGACGCATGTCATCCAGCTGGATTTTTTCCAGGGCACGTTTACGGGAAGTAGCCTGTTTGGATTTGGATGCGTTCGCGCTGAATCGGGAAATAAATTCCTGCAGCTCTTTGATCTTTTCTTCTTTCTTTTTGTTGGCTTCTTTCATCTGTTTGATAAGAAGCTGGCTGGATTCAAACCAGAAGTCATAGTTTCCGGCGTACAGCTGAATCTTGCCATAGTCAATGTCAGCAGTATGTGTGCAGACTTTGTTAAGGAAGTAACGGTCATGGGATACAACGATGACAGTATTGTCAAAGTTGATCAGGAATTCTTCCAGCCATTCGATCGCCGGGAGATCCAGGTGGTTGGTAGGCTCGTCGAGAAGAAGAATATCTGGGTTTCCGAACAGTGCCTGGGCAAGAAGAACTTTGACCTTCTGGCTTCCGGTAAGGTCAGCCATCTGTGTATAGTGGAGTTCGGTTTCGATTCCAAGTCCGTTCAGAAGAGTAGCGGCATCGGATTCTGCTTCCCATCCGTTCATTTCTGCGAATTCACCTTCGAGCTCGCTGGCACGGATACCGTCTTCGTCAGTGAAATCCTCTTTGGCATAGATGGCTTCTTTTTCTTTCATGATCTCATACAGTCTGGCATTTCCCATGATAACGGTGTCCAGAACGTTGAAGGAATCATATTTGAAATGATCCTGCTGCAGGAAAGAAAGACGCTGTCCGGGAGTGATCACAATATCGCCGTTTGTTGGTTCAAGCTGTCCGGAAAGGATTTTAAGGAAAGTAGATTTACCGGCACCGTTTGCTCCGATCAGACCGTAACAGTTGCCTTCGGTAAATTTGATGTTGACATCCTCGAAGAGGGCTTTTTTGCCAACACGTAAAGTAATATTATTTGCTGAAATCATAAGGTACCTCTTTTCTTCATTATGGTTTCGAATTATTTTCGATCAGTGAACAGTGGCAGGCCTGTTTTTGGCCATTCATTCCTATTCTACAGTAAAGTAGAGATTTTGCAAGCCTTAAATCACAAAAACATTGAATTTAAACAGAGGAATTGCTATAATTCAAGTGAAACAGTTGTCTCTCAGCATCTGAGGGCAACCGGGAGAGGAATAAGTCTATGTTGATAACCAGAGAATGTGATTATGCTGTGCGGGTGCTCCGTGCAATGGCAGAAAACAGAAGAGTAAGTGTGAATGAGATTTGTGAGCGGGAACTGATCACAGCACCGTTTGCCTACAAGATTCTGAAAAAATTACAGAAATCGGGACTGGTCAGAGGATACAGAGGTGTTCATGGAGGATACGTTCTGAACTGTGATCTGGATCAGGTAACACTGTATGATATTTATACGACGATAGATCCGGATCTGTTTATTATTGACTGTCTGCAGCCGGGTTATGACTGTGCCAGAAATGGCGCGGATGGAGAAATATGCACCGTGCATTCTGAACTCTGTGAGATACAGCAGGAACTTTGCAGGATGCTGCAGCGAAAATCTCTCAAAAAACTTATCAACGGCTAACTTTTTGTATAAAAATATATACATAAAATGCATAATCCCAATTGGACATTCGGGGAGGTCTATGCTATAATAATCAATGGACTTTTAGACCGTTTCAGTGGTCTGAAATAAATTTAAATTTTTCATCATACCTTTAAGGAGGAAACAAACTATGGCAAGAAAGATGAAAACCATGGATGGTAACCATGCAGCCGCTCATGCTTCTTATGCATACTCAGATGTAGCTGCTATCTACCCGATCACTCCTTCATCTGTTATGGCGGAAGCAACAGATGAGTGGGCAACTCAGGGAAGAAAGAACATCTTTGGACAGGAAGTACAGGTTACAGAGATGCAGTCTGAGGCAGGTGCTGCAGGTGCAGTTCACGGTTCTCTGGCAGCAGGTGCTCTGACAACTACTTATACTGCATCCCAGGGTCTTCTTCTGATGATCCCGAACCTTTACAAAATCGCTGGTGAGCAGCTTCCGGGCGTTATCAACGTATCCGCTCGTGCACTTGCTTCTCACGCACTTTCTATTTTTGGAGATCATTCCGACGTTATGGCCTGTCGTCAGACTGGATGCGCAATGCTCTGCGAATCATCTGTACAGGAGGTTATGGACCTGACACCGGTTGCTCATCTTGCAGCAATCAAAGGAAAAGTTCCGTTTATCAACTTCTTTGATGGTTTCCGTACATCTCACGAAATCCAGAAGATTGAAACATGGGATTACGAAGATCTGAAAGATATGGCAGATATGGACGCTATTCAGGCATTCCGTGATCATGCACTGAATCCGAATCATCCATGCCAGAGAGGTTCTGCTCAGAACCCGGATATCTTCTTCCAGGCAAGAGAAGCATGTAACCCGTTCTACGATGCTCTTCCGGCAGTAGTTCAGGAATACATGGACAAAGTAAACGAGAAGATCGGAACAGACTACAAACTGTTCAACTACTACGGAGCAGAAGATGCTGAGCACATCATCATCGCTATGGGTTCCGTAAACGATACAATCGAAGAGACAATCGATTACCTTGCAGCAGCAGGCAAAAAAGTCGGTGTTGTTAAAGTTCGTCTTTACAGACCATTCTGCGCTCAGGCACTGATCGATGCTATTCCGGATTCTGTTAAACAGATCAGCGTTCTTGACAGAACAAAAGAGCCAGGAGCACTTGGCGAGCCTCTGTACCTTGACGTTGTTGCAGCATTAAAAGACAGCAAGTTCAAAGACGTTAAGATCTTTACAGGACGTTATGGTCTTGGTTCCAAAGATACTACACCGGCACAGATCGTTGCAGTATATGAGAACACAACAAAAGAAAAATTCACAATCGGTATCGTTGATGACGTTACAAACCTTTCTCTTGAAACAGGTGCTCCGATTGTTACAACACCAGAAGGAACTACAAACTGTAAGTTCTGGGGTCTTGGAGCTGATGGTACTGTAGGTGCTAACAAGAACTCCATCAAGATCATCGGTGACAACACAGACATGTACGCTCAGGCTTACTTCGACTATGACTCCAAGAAGTCCGGCGGTGTTACAATGTCTCACCTTCGTTTCGGTAAGAAACCGATCAAATCCACATACCTGATCCACAAAGCAAACTTTGTTGCATGTCACAATCCGTCCTATGTAAACAAATACAACATGGTTCAGGAACTTGTTGACGGTGGTACATTCCTTCTTAACTGTGCATGGGATATGGAAGGTCTTGAAAAACATCTCCCGGGACAGGTAAAAGCATTCATTGCTAACCATGATATCAAATTCTACACCATCGACGGTGTGAAGATCGGTATTGAAACCGGCATGGGACCAACACGTATCAACACAATCCTTCAGTCTGCATTCTTCAAACTTACAGGAATCATTCCGGAAGAGCAGGCAATCGAACTGATGAAAGCAGCAGCTAAAGCTACTTACGGACGTAAGGGTGATGATATTGTTCAGAAGAACTGGGCAGCTATCGACGCTGGTGCAAAACAGGTTGTAGAGATCCAGGTTCCGGAAAGCTGGAAAGATGCAGAAGATGAAGGTCTCTTCATGGCTCATGCAACTCACGGTGCTCAGGACGCTCAGGACTTCGTAAACAACATTCAGTGCAAGATCAATGCTCAGGAAGGTAATACACTCCCTGTATCTGCATTCACAGAATATGTTGATGGTACAACACCATCCGGAACAGCAGCATACGAAAAACGTGGTATCGCTGTAAACGTACCGGTATGGCAGCCAGATAACTGTATCCAGTGTAACCGTTGTGCATATGTCTGCCCACACGCAGCAATCCGTCCGGTAGCACTGACAGAAGAAGAAGCAGCAAACGCTCCAGAAGGAATGATCACTCTTCCGATGACAGGAATGAAAGAATACAAGTTCTCTATGACTGTATCCGCTTATGACTGTACAGGATGTGGATCATGTGCTAACGTATGTCCTGGCAAGAAAGGTGCAAAAGCCCTTGCTATGGAAAATATGGAAGCAAATGCAGGACTTCAGAAATTCTTCGATTATGGAAGAGAACTTCCGATCAAAGAAGAAGTTGTTGCTAAATTCAAAGAAACAACTGTTAAGGGAAGCCAGTTCAAACAGCCTCTGCTTGAGTTCTCCGGAGCATGTGCAGGTTGTGGTGAAACACCTTACGCTAAACTGATCACACAGCTGTTCGGTGACAGAATGTACATTGCAAATGCTACAGGATGCTCCTCTATCTGGGGTAACTCTTCACCGTCTACACCATACACAACCAACGCTAAGGGACAGGGTCCGGCATGGGCTAACTCACTGTTCGAAGACAACGCTGAGTTTGGTTATGGTATGCTTCTTGCTCAGAGAGCTATCCGTGATGGCCTCAAAGCAAAAGTTGAAGCTGTTGTAGCAGAAGGCAAAGACGAAGCAGTTAAAGAAGCTGGCCAGGAATGGCTGGATACATTCTCTGTTGGAGCAACTAACGGTGCAGCAACAGATAAACTGATCGCAGCTCTTGAAGCTTGCGGATGTGATGCAGCTAAAGAAATCCTTGCTCAGAAGAACTATCTGTCCAAGAAATCCCAGTGGATCTTCGGTGGTGACGGATGGGCTTACGATATCGGATTCGGTGGTGTTGACCATGTTCTCGCAAGCGGACGTGACATCAACGTTATGGTATTCGATACAGAGGTTTACTCCAACACAGGCGGACAGTCCTCTAAATCTACACCAACAGGTGCAATCGCTCAGTTCGCAGCTGGCGGTAAAGAAACCAAGAAGAAAGATATGGCTTCCATCGCAATGAGCTATGGCTATGTATACGTAGCACAGATCTCCATGGGTGCTGACTTCAACCAGACTGTTAAAGCAATCGCTGAAGCAGAAGCTTATCCGGGACCGTCTCTGATCATTGCATACGCTCCATGTATCAACCATGGTATTAAGAAGGGTATGGCAAAAGCTCAGACAGAAGAAGAACTGGCAGTTAAGTGCGGATACTGGCACAACTTCCGCTTCAACCCGGCAGCAGACAAGAAGTTTGCTCTGGATTCCAAGACACCGGATATGGAGAACTACATGGACTTCCTGAACGGCGAAGTTCGTTACAACTCCTTACAGCGTCAGAATCCTGAAAAAGCAGCTAGACTGTTTGCTAAGAACGAATCTGAAGCAAAAGCAAGATATGAATACCTGAATAAACTTGTAGCTATGTACGGCGAAGAATAATTCAGAGTTTTAGCCGCGGTACTTTATGTACCGCGGCTTTTTTCTTTGAACAGAAGGTTGAAAACAACATGAGTAAAACTAAAAATAAAGAAAAACGTATTAAACGGACAAATGCAGATTTTTATATCACTTATACAATAGTATTTTCGATAATATCACTTTTTCTGTATATGCGATTTCAGCTGAATGGTAAATCACTTGTATGGAGTCATGATGGAATTCCGCAGCATCTGAATACACTGGCATATTACGGAAGATATTTAAGAAATATACTGTATACGGTACTGGTGGAGCATAAGCTTTCGATTCCGATGTGGGATATGAGCATTGGCTATGGCTCCGACATTATAACAACCTTGCATTATTATGTGCTTGGAGATCCATTGACACTTCTTTCTGTGTTCTTTCGATCTTCACAGACAGAATTATTATATAAAATATTGATCTTTCTCAGAATATATCTGGCGGGAATCGCATTCAGCAGATACAGCTTTTACCATAAGAATTCCAAACAGGCAGTTTTTATGGGAACACTGATCTATGTATTTGCAGGATGGACTATCTATGCAGTCATTAAACATCCGTATTTTGCAAATCCGATGATTTATCTTCCGTTTATTCTTATGGGAATTGATAAAATTTATAAGAAAGAAAAACCATACGTTTTTATATGGTCAGTGGCAGTGGCAGGCCTGTCGAATTTTTATTTCTTTTATATGATAGGAATCTTCATGATTCTCTATGCGATTTTCAGATATTTTCAGCAATATTCAGTTCGGTCTCTCAAAAATGTGGGAAAATGGATTGGAATATTTGCGGTATATTCACTGATTGCTGTAATGATAGCGGCAGTGATATTATTGCCGGTAATCTTGCCTGTTTTTGGTACGGATCGATTTAAAGTAGAGAATTATGTACCATTGTTGTATGATAAAATTTATTATGAAAAATATCTGGGATGTCTGATAGGAGAAAATATGATTCATTGGGGAGTGGCCGGATATTCAGCAATCTCAATGGCAGGAGTGTTTGTGTTGTTTTCAAAAAGAAAAAAATATACAACACTTAAAGCCGGCTTTGTCCTTTTGAATATATTTCTTCTTGTTCCGTATGCCGGACATGCGTTGAATGGATTTTCTTACGTGTGCAACAGATGGATCTGGGCATATGGAATGCTTATTTCATACATCTTTGTTAAAATATACCCGGAACTTTTTTCACTTACATTGAAAGAAAAGAGAAAAATCTTTGTGATGCTGCTCATGTACTGTGGGGTAGCGTTGCTTCCGGAAGCAGCACGTACGCAGCGAAATATGATGGCAATGATCTTGCTGGTGGCATCTTCGTTTACGTTGATTTCTTATGGGATGGTTTTTACAAAAAAGAAAAATCTGACGATTCTGATGGCAGGTTTTCTGGTTGTGGGAATCATGTTTAATATGTATTATCAGTATTCTTATGAGAAGGATTATCTTGCCGATTTTTCTGATCAGGGAGAGACCTTAAATAAATTGCAGACGGGTGCGGATCTGACAGTATTAGCTTCTGGAGATACCAGTATTTATCGCTATGATCAGCTGGGGACGTCACATGTAGAAAACTCTTCCATGGAAATGGGAACCTACAGCACATCTTATTATTTTAGCGTTGCAAGTGCTGGCATCAGCAGTTTTATGGATGAGATTTATCTGAATACACCATGGGAACAGCAATATGATAACCTGGATGCCAGAACGATTCTGGACCGTCTTGCAGCCGTAAAATATTTTGTCATCAGGGATGGCGAAGAGAAAAATCTGCCATATGGATACGACAAATTTATGGCAGGAGCAGATAAAGATAATATTATGTATAAAGCGTATACCTGTGAGAATGCACTTCCGATGGGATATACCTATGATACTTACATTCCTGAGGAAAAATATGAAAAGATGTCTGCTGTGGAAAAACAGCAGGCGTTATTACAGGGCGTTGTGTTGGAAAACAGTACTTTGCCGGAGACGAAAACAGAATTTAACGATCAGGAAATTCCATATAAAATAACGGCAGGCAGCGGATGCGAGCAGAAAGACGGGGCATTTATCGTAACAAAAGAAGATGCAACGGTAACTCTGGATTTCAGCGGAATGGATGACAGTGAAACTTATCTGCAGGCTGAGGGACTGGATTATGATGCTCTTTCTCCGAGAGAATGTATCAGTGACAAAGAATGGAAACAGATGGATACCTATGATCAGAACAAACTCCTTCATCAGGATAAGAACTGGAGATATTGGGAAAACAGTCAGAAAGCCAAAGTAGAGGTTTCCGGGCAGGGCTTCCGAGACAGAAATATCCGTATTTTTACTGATAAATATAATGCTTACAGTGGAAAACATAATTTCGTCTGTAATACGGGATACAGTAAAGAAGGAAAGAAAAGTATCACGCTGACATTCAAAAATACCGGCAGGTATTCTTTTGAGGATCTGAAAATAATCTGCCAGCCAATGACAAATGTTGAAAAACAGACGAAAATGCTTGGAGAAGAGGCGTTGAGGGATGTTAAGATTGAGAATCATGAGCTGACCGGTAAGATTTCTGTATCAAAAGAAAAGGCGCTTGTGATCGCACTGCCATATAGTTCAGGTTTTTCCGCATATGTTGATGACAAGAAAACAGAACTGGTTCAGGCAAACGGCATGTATATGGCACTGAATCTGCAAAAAGGAGAACATGAAATCCGGATCACATATCATACACCGTATCTGTATGCAGGGCTTTGCTTGACTTGTGTTGGTTTGTTGTGCTACATTTGTGTGGTGTTAATTTACAAAAAGAAAAGAGGAAATAAGAGAGGATGAGTATATTATCAGTCGTGCTTCCGGCTTACAATGAAGAACTTATGGTAGGGAAGGCCTGCCGTGTGCTTCATGAGGTTCTGTCAGAAGCAGGAATTTCCTATGAGCTGGTACTTGTTAATGATGGTTCCAAAGATAATACGTGGAATGAGATCCTGAAAGCAGGAGAAAAAGATCCAAATATCACAGGTGTTTGTTTCTCGCGAAATTTTGGCAAAGAAGCGGCAGTTTTTGCGGGACTGGCACAGGCCTCAGGAGATGTGGTCGCAGTTATGGATTGTGATCTTCAGCATCCGCCTGCAACACTTGTGGAGATGTATCACAAGTGGGAAGAAGGATATGAGGTAATTGAAGGAATCAAGAAGAGCCGTGGAAAAGAAAGCTTTCTTCATAAAGAAAGTGCCGGACTGTTTTATGGGCTGATGTCCAAAGCCACGAAAGTTGATATGCAGAATACGTCCGATTTCAAGATGCTGGACCGAAAAGCGGTCAACAGTATTCTGTCACTTTCAGAGAGAAATATATTTTTCAGAGCTACGTCTAACTGGGTAGGTTTTAAGACAACTTATGTCGAGTTTGAGGTACAGGAGCGTGAGGCGGGAGAATCCAAGTGGTCTACGTGGGCATTGGTTAAATATGCATTTACCAATATTGTTGCGTTTACGACAGCACCACTTCAGTTTGTAACGGTTGGCGGAGGAATCTGTTTCGGATGTTCACTGATCATGATCCTGTATTCCCTGATTCAGTATTTCCGTGGACATGCGATCGAAGGCTATACAACAACAATTCTTGTCCTTCTTCTGATCGGCAGTGCGATTATGCTGAGTCTTGGTGTGATCGGTTATTATCTTGCCAAAATATATGAAGAAGTAAAACGTCGTCCGAGATATATTGTATCTCAGATCATACGTGGAGATCATGAGGCGGCAGACAGCATCAGACATGATGTGTAACAGGAGAATTCAATGAAGAAATTAAAAGAGCTGATTTTGTGTTTTTATAATAATGATGTGATCAGATATATATTTTTTGGCGGATGTACGACGCTGGTGAACCTGGTATGTTTTTTTGTACTCCGTAAATGTAATGTGGAATTAAACATTGCAAACGTGATTTCTATTATTATTGCAATTATTTTTGCGTACATAGTAAATTCAAAGTTTGTGTTTCAGGATAAATGTGAAACACTGAAGGATCATATTCATCCGTTTTGCAAATTTGTCAGTGCCCGTCTTCTTACAATGGTAATAGAGGTTGGCGGAGTATGGCTGCTTGTTGAAATTATGGGATTGAGTGATATGATCGGGAAGTTCTGCACACAATTCATTGTACTTGCACTGAATTATGTGTTCAGCAAGTTTTTTGTATTTACGACAGGAAAAAAATAAAGAAAGACAAAATCTGGAGGGATAAAAATGACACTGGAAGAAACATTGGCTCAGATAAAACCATTAGACAAAACTGCAATGGAGATGGCTGCAAAACGCTGGGACAGCATTGCAAAACCACTGCATTCTCTTGGAAAAATGGAAAAACTGGTGATTCAGATCGCAGGTATAACAGGAAGTGCAGATGTATCGGTTAAAAAACGTGCGCTGGTACCGATGTGCGCAGATAACGGCGTAGTAGAAGAAGGAGTTACTCAGACAGGACAGGAAGTGACTGCTATCGTAGCTGAAAACTTTCTTTCCGGTGATACCTCAGCCTGTGTTATGAGTCGGCAGTGCGGAACGAAAGTATTTCCTGTAGATATAGGTATGGTGGTGGATACTAAGGTTCCAACGGATCTGAAGATCGCATACGGCACAGCCAATATGACAAAAGGACCGGCCATGAGCAGAGCGCAGGCTGTACAGGCTCTGGAGGCAGGAATTGAGATGGTTCGCCGCCTGAAAGAAGATGGATATGGACTTCTTGCAACAGGTGAAATGGGAATCGGAAATACAACGACGAGCAGTGCTGTGGCAGCTGTCCTTCTTGACAAATCGGTCGAAGAGATGACCGGAAGAGGCGCTGGTCTTTCTGGTGAAGGACTTGCCAGAAAAATCAATGCGATTAAGAAAGCAATTGAAGTAAACTGTCCGGATCCGGAAGATGCAATTGACGTTCTGGCGAAAGTCGGAGGCTTTGATATTGCCGGTATGGCAGGCATGTTTCTTGGCGGCGCAGCATTAGGAGTGCCGGTTGTGATCGATGGATTTATTTCCTGCGTGGCTGCATTGATCGCACAGCGTATCTGTCCGACAGCGGGAGAGTATATGATCGCATCACATGTTTCCAAGGAACCGGCAGCTCGTCTGATACTGGAGGCGCTTGGAAAAGAGGCTGTGATTCATGGCGAGATGTGTCTTGGTGAAGGAAGCGGAGCGGTTGCACTGTTCCCGTTCCTTGATATGGGAATTGCAGTATACGATTCTATGAGCACCTTTGAGGATATTCATGTAGAACAGTATGAGGAGCTTGTATAAAGATGATGATTCTTGTTACAGGAGGAAGCGGAAGCGGAAAATCTGCTTTTGCGGAAGACTGCGTAGTTGCAACCGGAACAGAAAAGCGGATTTACATAGCGACGATGTATCCGTTTGATGAAGAAAGTAAGAAGCGTGTGCAGCGGCATCGTAAAATGCGTCAGGGAAAAGGATTCGAGACAATAGAGTGTTACACCGGACTTTCGCAGCTGGAGGTGCCTGCCAAAAGCACTGTTCTTCTGGAGTGTATGTCCAATCTGACTGCGAATGAGATGTTTCAGGAAGATGGTGCACATGAGAATACGGTTGAAGCTGTTATGAATGGTGTCCGGCGACTGAAAGAACAGGCTGAGAATCTGATAATTGTCACGAATGAGATTTTTTCTGAAGCAGTTACGTACCAGGGAGAAACCGATACTTATCAGAAATATCTGGGGGCGATCAATCAGCAGCTTGGTGCACTTGCAGATGAGGTGGTGGAAGTTGTCTACGGAATTCCTGTATATCATAAAAAAGTCATTGCAGAGAAAACAGGAAGGATGTGTGGGATGTGAAAAGTCTGTGGAACAGTTTTAAAATCGCATTTGCCATGTTTTCCAAGATTCCGATGCCGCAGGCAGACTGGTCAGAAGAAAACATGCGGTATATGCTTTGTTTCTTTCCATTTGTCGGAGCGGCGGTGGGAGCCATTATGCTGGCAGCAGAATGGCTCTGCCGTTATCTGGGGATGAGTGATGGATTTATTACAGCAGTACTGGTTCTGATACCGATATTTGTAACCGGAGGGATCCATGTGGATGGACTGCTTGATACATCGGATGCATTGAGTTCATGGAGAGACAGGGAAAAGCGGCTGGAAATCCTGAAAGATTCACATGCCGGTGCATTTGCGGTTATTACAGCATGTGTTTATTTTGTTGCTATGTATGGTGGAATGAGCCAGATCGTAAAAGCAGATGACAGGGGAGTGCTGTATGTGCTGGCGTTGGGATATATGGTATCCAGATCTCTGTCAGGACTTGGTGTCATTTCATTACCAAAAGCAAATGCCAGTGGTACAGTTGCAGAATTTTCGCGAAAAGCAAAGGATTTAAGAGTGAGAAATACACTGGTGATCTATCTGATCCTGCTTACCGCATGCATGATCTGTATACAGCCGGTATGGGGAGCTGCTGTGATCCTTACAGCACTTCTGGTATTTGCTTTTTACAGACATAAGGCATTGAAGTATTTTGGCGGAACTACAGGTGATCTTTCAGGATATTTTCTGTGCCTTTGTGAAGTATGGATCGTGCTGGTGCTGGCTGTAGTCAGTGTTAATTTTTAAGTGTGAGGAAAAAATATGGAAATGATCATAGGAGGAGCCTGCCAGGGAAAGAAGGCTCTGGCCAGTAAAAAATATCCGGATATTATCTGGGTGAATGGCAGGGAAGCAGACTGGGATTCCATCAGAACAGCGCAGGGAATTTTCGATTTTCATGAGTTTATCCGCCGTGAAATGCAGGCAGATAAAGATGTCAGTGAACTGGCAGAATGCCTGATAGACTGTAATCCGGATGTAATCCTTGTGTCGGATGAGGTTGGGTATGGTGTTGTACCGATGGATAAGTTTGATCGTGCCTACAGAGAAGCAGTTGGCAGAATCTGTACAAAGCTTGCTGCATACAGCAGTGAAGTTACACGGGTTGTCTGTGGAATCGGGATGGTGATAAAACATGCTTAAAATATGGCTGATACGTCATGGAATGACAGAGGGCAACCGCCATCAGAGATATATTGGGGTGACGGATGAGGCATTATGCCCGGAAGGGATTGAGATGCTGAAAAACCTCAGTTATCCGGCAGTGCAGACTGTTTTTGTAAGTCCTCTGCGCCGCTGTCGGGAGACAGCAGAAATCCTGTTTTCAGGTCAGAAAGTGCGGATCATTGATCAGCTTGCGGAATGTGATTTTGGAGAGTTTGAGAATAAAAATTACAAAGAGCTTTCGGGGGATCCGAGATACCAGGCATGGATCGACAGCAATGGAATAATGGCTTTTCCGGGCGGAGAGAGCAAGGAAGAATGTGCCGCACGTAATATCGAAGGATTTCAGAGAGCGGTAACGGCCTGCATTCGGGAAAATATCGAAGAGGCGGCAATGGTTGTTCATGGCGGTACGATCATGAACATCATGGAGAGGTATGCGGTACCGAAGAAAGAATTTTATGAATGGCATCTTGGAAATGGATGTGGTTATCTGGTGGAGCTGGATCCGGTTCTCTGGAAAAAGGACAGGAGAAGTCTGAAGCTTCTCGAAGAACAAAAAACTGAACAGATAAAATAAACAGATAAAATAAACAGGCGGTTTCTCAGGTAAGCCGTCAGGTACGAAAAGAAAGCAACGGAGCTGATTTATGGGTTCGTTGCTTTCTTTTTTTAGAAACATACAAAATTTTTTTGAATACCAAAAAGAATTTTTAAGTATTTGTTGAAATATCATCGGAAGTATGTTACATTAATAGTACAAAACACCGAAAACTTATGGGAAATTTCACCATGTATTGGAAAGAATTCACAAGGCAGGGAGGAACGATATGTTAGTTATTGGAAACGGAAGAATGATCACACGGGATACATCCAATGCTTTTTATGAGAATGGAGCAGTAGCAGTGGATGGCAGCACCATAAAGATGGTGGGAGCAACGGATGAAGTGAAAAAGGCATTCCCTGATGCTGAGTTTGTGGATGCGCATGGCGGAATCATTATGCCTGCTTTTATTAATGCGCATGAACATATTTACAGTGCATTTGCAAGAGGACTGAATGTCAGAGGCTATGATCCGAAAGGATTTCTGGATATTCTGGAGGGAATGTGGTGGAATATTGACCGTCATCTGACATTGGAACAGACCAGACTTTCCGCATACGCAACATACATTGATTCGATCAAAAATGGTGTGACTACAGTGTTTGACCATCATGCCAGCTTTGGACATATTACAGGATCTCTGAATGCGATCGAGGAAGCCGCAAAGGATCTCGGTGTCCGAACCTGTCTCTGTTATGAAATCTCAGACAGAGATGGAATGGAAAAATCCCGGGAATCTGTTATGGAAAATGTGAACTTTATAAAACATGCACAGAAAGATGACAGTGACATGCTTGCCGCTATGATGGGAATGCATGCATCTTTTACCATTTCGGATGAGACAATGGAGCTTTGCAATGAATTGAAACCTGACGGTGTGGGCTATCATATTCATGTGGCAGAGGGAATTTATGACCTGCATCAGTGTCTGAAAGAACACAATAAACGCATTGTCGACCGTCTGTATGACTGGAACATTCTCGGACCAAAGACGCTGCTCGGACATTGTATTTACATCAATGAACATGAAATGGACCTTATCAGAGAAACAGATACAATGGTCGTTCATAATCCGGAATCAAATATGGGAAATGCCTGCGGATGTCCGCCGACGATGGAACTGGTGCACAAAGGAATCCTGACAGGACTTGGAACAGATGGTTACACACATGACATGATGGAGTCATGGAAGGTTGCAAATATCCTGCATAAGCATCATCTTTGTGATCCGACAGCTGCCTGGGGGGAGATTCCTCAGATGTTGTTTGAGGGAAATGCAAAGATTGCAAATCGTTATTTCAAAAAACCGCTCGGTATACTGAAAGAGGGTGCAGCCGCGGATGTGATAGTAATAGATTATGATCCTCTGACACCGATGAATGAATCCAACTGCAACGGACATCTTCTGTTTGGAGTTAATGGAAGCATGGTCCAGACTACCATATGTAATGGAAAAGCACTTATGAAGGATCGAGAAGTACTTGTGTGTGATGAAGAGAAGATCATGGCAGATTGCCGCCAGGCTGCAAAAGAACTTGCAGATGATATAAACAGTTAGATAATTTAAAAAAAGATTTGCAGGGAGGAAATGAAATATGAGTGATATTATGAAGAGTATTCCATTTGGACAGTTGGCAGAATGGATATTGGAAGAACACAGAAAATCCGGTCAGGTGTTTGGTATTCAGAAAGCATATGTGGCAGATCAGGAAAAAACAGTCGAAATTTTTGGAAGAAAGCTTGAAAATCCGGTAGGACCTGCAGCAGGTCCTCATACCCAGCTTGCACAGAACCTCGTGGCAGCTTATTTTGCAGGAGCCAGATTTTTTGAACTGAAGACCGTGCAGAAGATGGATGGACCGGAACTCTCCGCATGTGTTCCAAAGCCATGTATCGTAGCTGAGGATGAGGCATACAACTGTGAATGGTCTACAGAACTTTACGTTCCGCAGGCAATGGAAGAATACATCAAAGGCTGGATGCTTATTCATGTGATCGCAAAAGAATTCGGACTTGGAAGTCCGGACGGATTTCAGTTTAATATGTCCTGCGGATACAATCTGGAAGGTATTAAGGACAAAAAGATCGATGTTTTTATTGAAGGACTGAAAGATGCGCGAAATACAGAAGTTTTCAAAGAATGCAGAAACTGGCTGCTGGAACATGTGGATCTTTTTGAACATGTGACCAGAGAAGATATCGAAGCTATTCCGGCGGAGATCTGTAATTCGATCACACTTTCCACCATGCATGGATGTCCTCCGCAGGAGATCGAGAATATTGTAATGTATCTTCTGACAGAAAAACATATCAATACCTATGTAAAATGCAATCCAACTCTTCTGGGATATGATTTTGTACGTAAAGCAATGGATGATCTGGGTTATGGATATATGGCATTTACAGATTTCCATTTCAAAGATGATCTTCAGTTTGAGGATGCAGTACCGATGCTGAAACGTCTTATGGATGCTGCTGCACAGGAGGGACTGTCTTTTGGAGTTAAACTTACAAACACATTCCCTGTAGATACGAAGAGAGGAGAACTTCCGGGAGAAGAAATGTATATGTCCGGTAAGGCGCTTTTCCCGCTTTCTATCACAGTTGCAGCACGACTGGCCGAAGCATTTGATGGAAAGCTGCCGATGTCTTTCTCCGGTGGTGCAGATCAGAAGAATATTGATCAGATCATTGACTGCGGAATCTGGCCGGTAACTGTGGCAACCGTTCTTCTGAAGCCGGGCGGATATAAATGGATGACACGTATTGCAGAAAAAGCAGGAGAATGTCAGCCAGGAAAGAGCGGAGAAGTCAGTGTTGAGAAAGTAAAGAAGCTTGCAGAAGAAGCACTGAAAGATCCGCATTATCAGAGTACACCTAAGAAAGCAGGAAAGAAAATGGAAGGAAACGCACCGCTTCTTGACTGCCTGAAGAAAAAGGATGCTTCTGAAAACAAAGAATTTACAGCACATAAACGTGTATGTGGAAACTGTGCAGATGTATGTCCGAATCGTGCAAACGTGCTGATCGAAGTACCGGAATTGGAACTTCTGCAGATCCTCCATGTCGATTATATGTGTAATGAATGCGGAAACTGCCGTTCTTTCTGCCAGTATGCAGGGGCACCGTATAAAGATAAATTTACACTGTTTGCTTCGGAAGAAGATATGAAAAACAGTACCAATCACGGATTTACCGTACTTGACAAGAATACAAAGGAAGTAAGCATAAGAATTGGTGACAAAGAGGAAACCGTAAAGGCGGATCAGCCGTCCGGTATTCTGACAGAGGATCTTTCCAGACTGATCTGTACAGTGATCAATGACTATGCGTACCTGTTAATGTAATACCGGGAATGAATTTTCGGGTATTGTTATAAGAGGTCCGGAAAGGAGAACCCGCTATGGCAACATTTAAGGTTAACGGAAAAATCGTTCATACAACCAAAAATCAGAAATTGATGAGATTTTTGCGGGATGAACTTCATCTGACATCCGTAAAAGACGGGTGCAGTGAAGGGGCATGCGGAGCCTGTACTGTAATCATCGATGGAAAAACCTGTAAAGCATGTGTCCCGGATACGGATCTGTTGGAAGGAAAAGAAATCATAACAGTTGAGGGACTGACAGAATGGGAAGAGCAGGTATACACTTATGCGTACGGAAAAGCCGGCGCAGTGCAGTGTGGTTTCTGCATTCCGGGAATGGTGATGTGTACAAAGGCACTTCTGGATGTGAACAGAACACCTTCTGATGATGAAATAAAATATGCATTGCGTAATAATTACTGTCGTTGTACAGGCTATGTAAAGATCATGGATGCCGTTCGTCTGGCTGCAAAAATCCTGGAAGAGGGTGTGATTCCGGATGATGGCGATCCGGCATGGACACTTGGATGCCGTGTTGCAAGAATCGATGTGGAAGAAAAAGTACTTGGTACCGGAAAATATCCGGATGATTTTTAT
Source organism: uncultured Blautia sp. (assembly GCF_934372025.1). Lineage (GTDB taxonomy): Bacteria > Bacillota > Clostridia > Lachnospirales > Lachnospiraceae > Blautia_A. The sequence continues at coordinate 51,895 of NZ_CAKROJ010000005.1, read as the reverse complement.
CTGGATGGAATGCTTTATGGAGTGGCTCTTCGAAGCAAATATGCCCGTGCCAGGGTATTGTCGATTGACACTTCCAAAGCAAAAGAACTTCCGGGTGTGGAGGCAGTTGTGACTGCAGAGGACATCCCTGGTGAGAACAAGATCGGACATCTGAAGCATGATCAGTATACACTGATTCCTGTCGGCGGTCTGGTACATTATCTCGGAGATGCAATCGCATTAATTGCCGCAAAGGACAGAGAGACTGCTGAGAAAGCAAAAAAACTGATCAAAGTGGAATATGAGGTTCTGCCAAATATTCACACGGTTGAGGAGGCTGCAGCACCGGATGCGCCAAGAGTATTTGATGAAGAAGAAAATAATATCTGTGCACATAAACATATCAGCAGAGGAAATGCAGATGAGGCAATTAAGAATTCAAAATATGTGATTTCGGAGCATTTTGAAACGCCATGGACAGAGCATGCATTTCTGGAGCCGGAATGTGCAGTTGCTTTTTATGATGAAGACGGAGATGTCTTTATCTATTCGACAGACCAGTCTGCGCATCAGACACTGCATGAGTGTTCACTGATGCTTGGAACAGATAAAGTGAAAGTGCAGAATGCACTGGTAGGCGGTGGCTTTGGCGGAAAAGAAGATATGACAGTGCAGCATCTGGCAGCACTGCTTACGTATGTGACGAAAAAACCGGTCAAGGTGAAGCTGACAAGAGCGGAATCTCTTCTCGTTCATCCAAAACGTCATCCATTCTATATGGATATGACGATGGGATGCGACGAAGAAGGAAATATTAAGGGCGTAAAGGCAAAGGTTGTTTCTGATACAGGTGCCTATGCTTCACTCGGAGGTCCGGTACTTGAGCGTGCCTGCACACATGCGGCAGGTCCCTATCATTATGAGAATTTTGAGATTGAAGGAACTGCGTATTATACAAATAATCCGCCGGCAGGTGCATTTCGTGGCTTTGGTGTTACACAGACCTGCTTTGCAACGGAAACATTACTGAACATGATGGCAGACAAAGTCGGAATCACTCCGTGGGAAATCCGTTATCGTAACGCGATCCGTCCGGGAGAAGTACTTCCAAACGGACAGATTGTGGATGAATCAACAGGCCTTGTTGAGACACTTGAGGAAGTAAAAGAAGATTATGATGCGGCAATGGCAGCAGGCAAACCTGTCGGAATTGGCTGTGCTATGAAAAATGCCGGTGTTGGTGTTGGTATTCCGGATACCGGACGTGTCAAACTGGTCGTGGAAGATGATGAGAAACTGCATATATATTCAGGAGCCTCCTGTATCGGACAGGGACTCGGAACAGTTCTGGTACAGATGATCGTTACAAATACAGATCTGACGCATAATGACATCGTATACGAAAGAAGTAATACCTGGTTCGCTCCGGATTCCGGAACAACATCCGGTTCCAGACAGACAATGGTCACAGGAGAAGCCTGCCGCAGAGCCTGTGAGAAACTGATGGAAGACCGCAGAGCAGGAAAACAGCTCAAAGATATGAAAGGAATTGTATACTACGGTGAGTATCTTGCAAAAACAGATCCGCTGGGAGCGAATGTGCCGAATCCAGTGTCTCATGTGGCATATGGATATGCAACACAGATGTGCGTCCTGAATCCAAAGGATGGAAAACTGGAACTGATGGTTGCGGCTCACGATGTAGGTAAAGCAGTAAATCCATTGTCCTGTGAAGGTCAGATAGAGGGCGGAGTAGTAATGTCTATGGGATTTGCACTCAGAGAACAGTATCCGATCGATGAAAACTGTAAACCGATCCAGAAGTATGGTTCACTTGGATTATTCCGTGCACACGAAGTTCCGAAGATCAAAGCAATTGTTGTGGACAAGCCGGGTCTGAATGTGGCCTGTGGAGCAATTGGTATAGGAGAGATCACTTCGATTCCTACAGCACCGGCAATTGCAGACGCATATTTCCGCTATGATGGAATTCGCAGATACAATCTGCCGCTTGCTGATACACCATACGAAAGGAAGGGTTGAGATATGGCAGTTAAGAAAAAATTTCCGTACAAAGCGGCCCTGGTAGCGTGTAATGGCGGATGTCGGGCTGTAAAAGGAGAGAATGGCTGTGCAGACGGATGTATTGGCTGTGGAGCCTGTGTAAGTGCATGTAAATTCGAGGCAATTTCACTGAATGAATATGGTGTGGCAGAAGTAGACGAGGAGAAATGCATTGCCTGTGGGAAATGTGTGAAGGCCTGTCCGCAGCAGATCATTCATATTCATGAGTGTGCAAACTATATCGTTGTCAAATGTTCCAACAGGAGTAAGGGGGCAGAAGCGAAAAAACAGTGCGAAGTCAGCTGCATTGGCTGTGGAATCTGTGAAAAAACATGTACAGCAGAAGCAATTAAGATAACAGATAATCATGCTGTGATTCAGGAAGAACTTTGCCTGAGCTGTGGTATGTGTGCTGTAAAATGTCCTCGCCATGCGATTTATGATCTTCGTGGAGTATTTACAGTGATAAGATGACAGAATTGTTCTGAAATTGAATGTAAAATAACAATTACTGTCCATAAAATATATAAAAATAATAACAAAAAAACGATTAAAGATTGCAAATATGCGACGAAATATGTTAAACTACTGGTAACAAAAAACAGAATACCTGTAGTGGAAAATAGCATGGTTCGGAGCCGGACGTCAGTTCAGAGGGGAACAGAAAAGTTTCTTGGAACTCGTCCGGCTCTTTATATTTCATGAAGAAGGTGAGCGAATATGATAGGAAAGAGCGTTCCACGCGTAGATGCATTCGAAAAAGTTACAGGAAGAGCCAAATTCACAGATGACCTGGTTCCGCCAAGATGTCTGGTAGCCAAAGTTCTGCATGCCACGATTGGAAATGGAATCGTGAAATCAATTGATACGAGAGAGGCAGAAGAACTGGAGGGAGTTGTAAAGGTTGTGACTTTTCAGGATGTACCGGATCACTGCTATCCGACGCCTGGACATCCCTGGTCAGTAGAGCCGGCCCATCAGGATATCGCAGACCGTAATATCCTTACGGGGCGGGTGAGATATTATGGAGATGATATCGCTGCCGTTGTGGCAGAGGACGAAGTGACAGCATCCAGAGCTTTGAAACTGATCAGAGTAGAATATGAGGAGTACCCGGTTGAGATCCATCCACGCAAATCTATGTATGGAAGCAGGCCTCCGATACATTTTGACAAAAAAGATAATGTACTTGCGCGTTCCAATTTCTTTATCGGAGATGTGGATAAGGGACTGGAAGAATCGGAAACTGTTATCAGGAGATCTTATAAGACACCGATGGTGCAGCATTGCCATATTGAAAATCCGATTTCCTATGCCTATATGGAAAAGGGCAGGATCGTAGTAGTGACATCTACGCAGATCCCTCATATTGTTCGCCGTGTTATTGGTCAGGCACTGGGAATTCCGTGGGGTAATGTCCGCGTTATCAAACCATATATCGGTGGTGGATTCGGAAATAAGCAGGATGTGCTGTATGAACCGCTGAATGCGTTTCTTACAACACAGGTTGGAGGCAGACCGGTTAAGCTGGATATTAGCAGAGAAGAAACATTTGGCAATACCAGAACCCGTCATTCTATCGAATATGATCTTGTGGCTGGTGTGGATAAGGATGGAAAACTGCTGGCGAAAGAAATGCATGCATATTCAAATCAGGGAGCCTATGCATCTCATGGACATGCAATTGCGGCAAATGGTCTGACTTCCTGGAGATTACAGTATGCCTGTCCGAATATCAGAGGAGAAGCATATACGATCTATACAAATACTCCGGTTGGCGGAGCAATGAGAGCTTATGGAATCCCACAGGCTAATTTTGCATCAGAGTGTCTGATGGATGATATTGCAGCTGAAATAAAGATGGATCCGCTGGAATTCAGACGTAAAAACCTGATTCAGGGATATTATGAGGATGCGTATCTGAAACCGATCGCGGCAAATTCAAATGGTATCTTTGAATGTCTCCAAAAAGGCTCGGAATACATTCACTGGGATGAAAAACGAAGAGAATATAGCAATCAGAAAGGATCAGTCCGGAGAGGTGTCGGTATGGCACTGTTTTCTTATAAGACAGGTGTGTGGCCAATCTCACTGGAAATAGCCGGAGCCAGACTTTCGCTGAATCAGGATGGAAGTGTCCAGCTTATGCTTGGGGCAACCGAAATTGGTCAGGGCGCAGATACGGTGTTCTCGCAGATGGTTGCAGAAGTGCTTCACACGGATATGGAGCATGTGCATATTAAGACTGTGCAGGATACAGATGTCTCACCTTTCGATACAGGGGCTTATGGTTCGCGGCAGTCTTTTGTTACAGGAACAGCAGTACGCCATTGTGCAGAGCTTTTGCGTGATAAAATTCTGGCATATGCAAAAACACTTCTGCCGGAAATTGAAACCAGGGAATTAAGTCTCAGAGATAACTGGATCTGGGCAGGAGACGAACAGGCAGTCTCTCTTGCTGCACTGGCAGAAGAAAGCTACTACAGTCTGACAAATTCATCAGTACTGACCGCAGAAGTATCAGAACAGGTGAAAAAAAATACAATTGCGACAGGCTGCTGTTTTGCAGAAGTAGAAGTAGATCTGAAACTTGGAAAGATCAAAATCCTTCGTATAATCAATGTTCATGACAGTGGAAAACTTTTGAATCCGCAGCTGGCTGAGATGCAGGTGCATGGAGGAATGTCCATGGGTATGGGATATGGCATCAGTGAACAGCTGATCCTGGACGAAAAGACAGGCCGTCCGCTGAATGGAAATCTTCTGGATTATAAACTGATGACTATGCTGGATACACCTGATATTAAAGCAGAATTTGTGGAACTGGATGATCCGATGGGCCCATTTGGTAATAAAGCGCTTGGAGAGCCGCCGGCAATACCGGGAGCACCGGCAATACGAAATGCGGTCCTTCATGCAACGGGAGTAGCGTTCAATGAAATACCGCTGACACCACAGCGCCTGATCGACGGATTCAAAAAAGCAGGATTGATCTGAAGGGGGAGAGCAGAAAATGTATGATATTGAGAAATACTATAATGCAAAAACCGTTTCAGAGGCAGTAGCACTTCTGAAAGAACATCCGGATGCGAGAATCATATCCGGAGGCAGTGATGTACTGATCAAAATCCGCGAGGGAAAAATGGCAGGAACATCACTTGTATCGATTCGTGATATCGAAGAACTGAAGGGAATCAGAAAAACAGATTCCGGGGATATTTATATTGGAGCAGGAACTGTTTTTTCTCATATAACTGCAGATCCTGTTATACAGGAATGCGTTCCTGTTCTCGGGGAAGCTGTGGATCAGGTAGGAGGACCGCAGATCCGAAATATTGGTACGATCGGAGGAAACATCTGTAATGGTGCGGTCAGCGCAGACAGTGCACCAACAGTTTTCTCTTATAATGCACTTCTGCACATCGCAGATGATAAAGATGGAAGAATCGTACCTGTCAGAGATTTTTATCTGGGACCGGGGCGCGTGGATCTTCGTCCGGGTGAAGTGCTGACTCATGTAGTGATCCCAAAAGCAGAGTATGAGGGATATCATGGAAATTATATTAAATATTCCATGAGAAATGCAATGGATATTGCAACTCTGAGCTGCAGTGTAGTAAGTAAAGTAAATACGGCAACGAATATTCTGGAGGATGTGCGTATTACGTTTGGTGTCGCAGCACCGGTTCCGTATCGCTGTACAGAGACAGAAGAACTTCTGAAAGGTCAGAAACTGGAGGAAAGTCTTTATCAGAAGCTGGAGGATAGTATCCGTAACGAGATTCATCCGCGAGATTCCTGGAGAGCGTCCAGAGATTTTCGACTTCAGATTGGTGGAGAAATCGCGAGAAGAGCACTGATCCGAACAGTAGAACTTGCAGAGGGGGAAAGAAACGCATGAAGAAAGAAAAAGTGCTTGTCCAGTGTATAGTAAATGGAGAAGAAGTTGCAGAGTATGTAGACCCGCGAGAATCTCTTCTGGATATGCTGCGTAATCATCTTGGTCTTACTTCTGTCAAAAAAGGCTGTGAGGTAGGAGAATGTGGTGCCTGCACAGTTATTGTAGACGGGGAAACCATAGATTCCTGTATCTATCTGGCTGTCTGGGCAGAGGGTAAAAATATCCGGACTCTGGAGGGTCTGGAAAAAAACGGAGAGCTGACAAGGATCCAGGAAGCTTTTATTGAAGAAGGTGCAATTCAGTGTGGATTCTGTACACCGGGATTTGTTATGTCAGCTACGGTGCTTCTGGAGCAGGGAAAAGAACTGACACGAGAAGAAATCAAGAAAAAAATGTCCGGAAATCTCTGCCGTTGTACCGGTTATCAGAATATTGTCAATGCAGTTGAAAAAGTCATGCATGAAAATGCAGAGCATGAGTAAAAAGTATCATAACAGAGCTGTGAAAGGGCAGACAGAAAGGAATAAACAGTAACATGGAGTATAATACAACTTTGATCGTCCGGGGTGGCGGAGACCTTGCAAGTGGTGTGATCCACAGACTTTATCAGTGCGGTTACAGGGTGCTGGTGCTGGAATGCAGAAAACCAAGTGCAATACGAAGAAAAGTTTCTTTTGGGGAGGCAGTTTTTGATGGAAGCTCCTGTGTGGAGGGAGTTACAGGAAGACTGGTCCAAAGCGTGGAAGAAGCAGAGAAAGTCTGGGAATCAAAGGAAATCCCGATTCTGGTTGATGAGACCGGAGAATCCGTAGATGAATTAAAGCCAGATGCATTGATCGATGCAATTCTTGCAAAGAAAAATCTTGGAACGACCAGAGATATGGCACCGCTTACTGTTGCACTGGGCCCAGGGTTTGAAGCCGGGAAAGATGTTGATTTTGTGATAGAAACACAACGTGGTCATAACCTGGGGCGTGTGATCCGTAATGGAAGTGCGGCACCGAATACGGGTATTCCGGGTGTGATCGGCGGATATGGAAAAGAACGTGTGATCCATTCACCGGCGGCCGGAATCATGCGTAACAAATCTGAAATCGGGGACATTGTAGAAAAAGATCAGATGATTGCCATGGTTGATGACACACCGGTCTATGCTTCTTTAATCGGCGTGCTGCGAGGAATCATCCGCGACGGATATGAAGTACCGGAGGGAATGAAAATTGCAGATATCGATCCACGTAAAGAACAGAAGGAAAATTGCGATACCATTTCAGATAAAGCACGTTGTATTGCCGGAAGTGTAGTAGAAGTATTGCTGGCGAACGGAGTGCTGCCGTGATGAAAAAAAAGCTTCTGGAAGCTCTGGCACTCAATACGGAAAAAACATCTGCAATTGCCGTGGTTGGCGGCGGTGGGAAGACCAGCCTGATCTTTCGGCTGACGGAGGAGCTTGTGGCTGCCGGAAAAAATGTGATTGTTACCACAACTACGCATATGGCATATGAACCGGAGCGGCCATTTGTGGAGAATGGAGAGACTGATGGAATCAGGAAGGACTTGCAGAGGTATCATTATACGGTTGCAGCCAGCCTGGACCGTAAGAAAGGAAAAATAGGCTGTCTTCCGGAAAAAAGATTAATGGAACTGAGAGAACTGGCAGATATACTCCTGATCGAGGCGGACGGTGCAAAACGTCTGCCGCTCAAAGTGCCGGGAGAATGGGAACCGGTGATTCCGGAGTTTGCGGAAGTTGTGACAGGAGTTATTGGTATGGATGCACTTGGTGTCCCCATAGAGAAGAGCTGTCACAGACCTGAGAGAACTGCGGCTTTTCTGGAAAAAGGAATAGAAGAGGCAGTAACAGAGGATGATATTGTGAAGATTGCTGTTTCCGGGAATGCATTAAGAAAATATGTGGATAAACGGGAATATCGCGTTCTGTTAAATAAAGCAGACATTCAAGGGAAAGCCGGGGCAGCAGAGCGGATTGCGGAAGAGCTGGAAATGCAGGGAGTCTGTGCAGTCTGGGGCAGTCTGCAGAAGAAAAGCTATCATATATCTGAGTGTGCTGGTAAAAAAAGAGAAGAGAACAACAGTCAGATACGTGAAAAAATTGTACTTGTCATGCTGGCAGCAGGAAACAGCCACCGCTTCGGATCAAATAAACTGATGTACGAAATTGACGGAATGTCAATGTATCTGCGAACACTGAATCAGCTTCAAGCGGCAGTATCAGAGCTCGGAAACTGTGAACTCATAGTCGTTACCCAGTACAAAGAAATCGCAGCTAAAGCAAAAATGCTGGGTGCAAAGGTGCTGATCAATCCGCAGCCGGAACGTGGGATTTCATCCTCCATGCAAATCGGACTTGCTGCCGCAAAAGAATCAGCGGCATGCCTTTTTACAGTATCTGACCAGCCGTGGCTCAGCGCTGAGACAATTGTCAGGCTGGTACATAAGTTACAGTCAGAGAGCAAAGGCATGGCATGTACGATCCGGGCCCAAAAAACAGGAAATCCCTGTATCTTCTCACAGAAATATTATCAGGAACTGATGGAGATCACCGGCGATAAAGGCGGCAAGCAGATCATAAACAGACATCCGGAGGATGTGGCATATCTTGAGATTGAAGATGCGAAGGAACTCGTCGATGTGGATGTGCCATATTAATAATAGCAGAAATAAAAAACAAGGAGGCACGACAGTGTGCCTCCTCTGTTTTTTTCCTGAACTTATCAGCAAGTTCTTATTTTATTTCTTAGCTCCGGTTTTTTTGGCCGGTTTCTTCAGAATTCCGTGTTTTTCAGCATCTTCTTCTGCAAGACGAACGGTCTCTTCAGACGGATTGGAAATAACTGCTGTAAAAACAATTTCACAGGGCGGATTTTCTTTGACTGCCTGTACAGCAGCAGTAACAGCGGATACATCACCTGTCATAAAAACAGTTTCATGTCCGCCGCATTTGCCGTTCCAGGTCAGGAAAGACACATCTGCAGTTTTCAGCATCTGGTCGATTACGATGACAGCATTGCTGCTTCCGACCACTTCTACTAATCCAAATGCTCCATATCTCATTATATAATCCTCACTTTAAATATGTATTCGTAGTTAATGTTATTTATTTGCGGTCATGTACATTGCCGGTTCTGTATCATGAGCCGGAGATGCAATCACTGTGTGAGAAACAACTTTTGAAATCGGTTCTGCAACATGGATTGCAGCTTCCATTGCTGCGGTTACATCAGAAACGGAGCCTCGCATTTTAACACAGGCACCAGCACCAAGACGGTTACGTTCAATGTTCTGGATTCTTACGTTTGCTGCTTTAGAAGCTGCGTCAAGTGCTACGAAGCAGGCGGCGTAACTGTCAAGTTCAAAAATCCCCACTGCCATACCATTATAATTTTCAGCCATAATACCTCCATCCATTCAATTAAGAATATAGTATTTCGATTTAAATTACTGTTATTATACCCTTTTTTTCGACGAAAAACAAGAGTTAATCATGTATTTTTGTGGCTTTTAAAAGGAAAAGAGTGTGGATTTATGTTAAAAAAGAGGTAAAATAATGTGATATTATGTTGGGTTTCGGAAACAAAGCCTATGCATTCAAAAAGAAATGTACCGGATCAGATATGGATCTTTGTTCCGGTCTTGCCCTGAATTCCGTCTTTTGCCTTTTCCAGAAGGGTGATCATAGCGGTACGTCCTTCTCCGGAAGAAGCGAAATCCATTGCAGCCTGTACTTTTGGAAGCATGGAACCAGGTGCAAACTGTCCCTCATCCACATATTTCTGTGCTTCTTCAATAGTCATCTCATCAAGCCATTTTTCGTTTTCTTTACCAAAATTCACAGCAACTTTTTCGACAGCGGTAAGGATGATCAGCATATCAGCATCAAGTTCTTTGGCAAGCAGGCAGCTTGCGAAATCTTTGTCGATAACTGCGGATGCACCTTTGAGGTGATCGCCCTGGAGTGTGACAGGAATTCCGCCGCCGCCGCAGCAGATTACAATCTTATTGGCATCAACGAGGCTGTTGATCGCATCCTGTTCAACAATTTCAACAGGCTTAGGAGAGGCAACAACACGACGATAACCGCGTCCTGCGTCTTCTTTCATGACATAGCCATATGCCTTTTCAGCATGTTCTGCCTGTTCTCTGGTCATGAAATGTCCGATCGGTTTGCTTGGATTCAGGAAAGCCGGATCATTTTCATCTACACGTACCTGAGTAACAACGGTTACGACAGGGGTGCGCATAAAACCACGTTTACGAAGCTCTTCACGAAGGGCATTCTGCAGATCATATCCAATATAAGCCTGACTCATGGCAACACAGACGGAGAGAGGAGTGTTTGGCTGATTTTCATCTTCTCGGGAAAGAGCAGCCATAGCATTGTTGATCATACCAACCTGAGGACCATTACCGTGAACAACGACTACCTGATGTCCTTCTTCAATCAGATCACACAATGCTTTTGCGGTAGTTTTTACTGCTTTCATCTGCTCTGGAAGAGTGTTGCCGAGTGCATTTCCACCGAGAGCGATGACGATTCTTTTTCTTTTATACATTGAAAAAACCTCCTGAAATACATAAATTAACAAGAAATATAAGAAAAAATAGTAAATATTCTCATAACTCAGGAAACAGAAAGAGCCTTGCAGAACATATCCGCAGGGCTCTTGGTCTGTTTATCTCATATGAGGAAAAATCTTCTCATAATTATAGCCTGGCGTTGTAAACAACCTGTATTTTATTCAAAAATTCTAGGTGCAGCTTTTACTTCCAGTTTTTTCAGGATATCCTGTGGATTCTCGAATTTGGAGAGCATGATCATAGCTGCGATTACATATGGTTTGAAGCTTGCTTCTTTGTAAAGCGGGATTCTGTAACGGTCGAATACGGATGCATCAACTTCACCTGTTTCACAGCTTACACCAGTGATATCAGCTGGCAGGCAGTGCAGATACAGTGCTTTTCCGTCTTTTGTTGTCTTCATAAGTTCTTCTGTGCAAGCCCAGTCTTTGTGCTGTGCATTCTGTGCAAGAAGTTCTTTTTCCAGTTTGTCGATTCCGTCGAAGTCGCCTTCTCCGTACAGGTTTGTACGTTTTTCCATAGCTGCGAATGGAGCCCAGCTCTTTGGATATACGATATCAGCATCTTTGAATGCTTCTTCCATGCTGTTTGTCTTTGTGAAGGAACCACCGGTAGCTGCAGCGTTCTTTTTAGCGATTTCTTCAACTTCCGGCATTACATCATATCCTTCCGGATGAGCAAGAACTACGTCCATACCGAAACGAGTCATCAGACCGATCACACCCTGCGGAACGGAGAGCGGTTTACCATAAGAAGGAGAGTAAGCCCATGTCATAGCGAGTTTTTTGCCTTTAAGGTTTTCAACACCGCCGAATTCATGGATGATGTGAAGCATATCTGCCATACACTGTGTAGGATGGTCAACGTCACACTGAAGGTTTACAAGAGTAGGTCTCTGCTCAAGAATTCCATCTTTGTTTCCTTCTGTAACAGCGTCCATGAATTCTTTCTGATATTCATGACCTTTTCCGATGTACATATCATCGCGGATACCGATTACATCAGCCATAAAGGAAACCATGTTTGCTGTTTCACGAACAGTTTCGCCGTGTGCGATCTGAGATTTCTTTTCATCAAGATCCTGTACTTCCAGACCGAGAAGGTTACAAGCGGAAGCGAAAGAGAAACGTGTACGTGTGGAGTTGTCACGGAAGATAGAGATTCCAAGACCACTTTCGAATACTTTTGTAGAGATGTTGTTTTCTCTCATGAAGCGGAGAGCATCAGCTACTGTGAATACTGCTTCGAGTTCTTCGTCTGTTTTGTCCCATGTCCAGAAGAAGTCGTTGTTGTACATTTCTTTGAAGTTGAGTTTGTTGAGTTTGTCGATGTAATCCTGTAAAGTTTTCATTCTATTCTCCTTTTGTGTGTGGAAATGTTGGATTAAGATTATTCTTCTTTAACGTGTGGCAGAATCCCTTATGAAATATTTATTCGCCACACTGAGAAGAAAAAACGCCTTAATCAGAACATTTCGTGAGTGGTTATTCGTTTATTTGGTCATTTATTCACCTTACGGCTATGTACAGAGACAATGCTGTCGCTGTTCTTTCTTACTTGCAATAAGAGGTTGGAAGTGCTGCGTAAACGGCTGCGCATCTTACGAGGTCGATCTTCCATGTTTTTTCGTTTGGTGCGTGAGCCTGTGCTTCTGCGCCAGGGCCGAATCCGATGCAAGGGATTCCGTTACGTCCCATGATGGATACGCCGTTTGTTGAGAATGTCCATTTGTCTGTAAGTGGACGTGCTTTTCTCATTTCTTCTGTTTCTGCATTTCCGAGACGTGTTTCGCCGTAGAGGTTCATGTAAGCATCTTCCAGTGCTTTTGTTACTTTGTGATCTTTCGGGATAGCCCATGTCGGGAAGTAGCATTCGATTTCATATTTGCATCCTGTATAGGAAGGACGGTCGTAGTTGTACATGGATACAACAACATCATCGCCGTATTTCTGAACGCTTGGAAGAGCGCGGATTTCATCCAGGCAGCTTTCCCATGTTTCGCCGAATGTCATACGACGGTCAAGGGATACAGCGCAGGAGTCTGCAACTGCACAGCGGCTTGGGGAGGTGTAGAAGATCTGGGATACGGTTACAGTACCGCGTCCGAGGAAACGAGCTTCTTCCCAGTCCGGATTGAATTTCGGGTTGAGCATTTTTACGAGACCTTTGATCTCGGTTTCATCAGCGTCATCATTCTCATTAAGGGAACGTACATCCTGAAGAATGTCTGCCATTTTGTAGATGGCGTTGTCACCACGTTCCGGAGCAGAACCGTGACAGGAAATACCTTTGACATCGATGCGGATTTCCATACGTCCGCGCTGTCCTCTGTAGATACCACCATCTGTAGGCTCTGTGGAAACTACGAATTCCGGACGGATCTTGTCTTCGTTGATGATGTACTGCCAGCAGAGACCATCGCAGTCTTCTTCCTGAACAGTTCCGACAACCATGATCTTATGGCCTTCCGGGATCAGATTCATGTCTTTCATGATTTTTGCACCATATACTGCGGATACAAGACCGCCGCACTGGTCAGAAACGCCACGGCCGCCGATTTCTTCTTCTGTTTCGTATCCTTCGTATGGATCAAAGTTCCAGTTTTCGATGTTACCGATACCAACAGTGTCGATATGTGCATCAAAAGCGATGATCTTGTCACCGGTTCCCATGTAACCGATTACGTTACCCTGTGGATCGATAACAACTTCGTCGAAGTTCAGTTTTTTCATTTCTGCTTCGATTGTTTCGATATGTTTTTTCTCGTCGCAGCTTTCACCAGGATTTTTAACGATCGCTCTTAAAAATCTGGTCATATCTTCCTGATAATTCTGAGCAGCTTCATTAATTTTTGCGTAGTCCATTTTAAAATCCTCCCATGTGTATATAGAAATTGTTTTAAAGTTCTTAATTATTTGATGATACTTACGGATTGTTCCGCAGTAAACTGCTCCCACAATCCTTCAAACATTCGGAATCCGCTGATTTACTATGTAAATCGCTACTTCCTCATGTTTGGCGGGTCCCAAATTCAAATGCTTTATCGTGCAAGCACGAACATCATTTGAAATTTTTGACCCTGGTATCATCATTTGCTTAAAGATTCATTTGTTCCGTAAAGCCCATCCCATACGATCTCGCGATAACGAACCGGATCAGTGTCTCCTTCTGTGGAGATAACAAGAATGTTGGAATTCTCATCAAGCTTAAGGGCTTCTTTGAGATCTTTTGCGTCTTCGTCATGAAGAGCAGTGTAGCACAGACCAAGCGGAACGGATCCTGATTCACCGGAAACAATATGTGGATCGTTTCCAATTGGGTTCGCATAGATTCTTGTTGCTTTGGCACTCATCCAGTCAGGGCAGGATGCAAATACAGAAACGTGATTTCTGAGGATATCCCATCCAATGGTATTGCCTTCGCCGCAGGCAAGACCTGCCATGATAGTTTCAAGATCACCAGTTACATTTACGAGCTCACCGGATTCTTTCACAGCGGAGCGGTACAGGCAGTCAGCAGCACTTGCTTCGCAGACAACCATTACCGGTGGATTTTCTTTATATTTATGTGCGAAGTACCCAACGACAGCGCCTGCAAGAGAACCAACGCCAGCCTGAACAAATACGTGTGTTGGGCGTTCAATTCCGGCTTCTTTGAGCTGCTGGTCAGCTTCCATTACCATAGTTCCATATCCCTGCATGATCCATGATGGAATCTCTTCATATCCATCCCATGCAGTATCCTGAACGATAATGCCATGTTCGGTTTTGGCTGCCTCAGCTGCAGCCATTCTTACGCAGTCATCGTAGTTGACTTCTTCGATGGTAACAGTTGCGCCTTCTTTTGCAATATTGTCAAAACGTGTCTTGGTTGTTCCCTTTGGCATACGCACAACTGCTTTCTGACCAAGGCGGTTTGCTGCCCATGCAACACCACGACCATGATTTCCGTCTGTTGCAGTAAAGAAGGTTGCCTGTCCGAATTCTTTTCTTAATTCTTCGGAAGAAAGAACAGCGTATGGAAGATCGCTGATATCTTTGCCAACTTCCTGTGCAATGTAGCGTCCCATTGCATAAGAACCACCGAGAACCTTGAATGCGTTCAGTCCGAAACGATAAGACTCATCTTTACAGTGGATGCTCTTTACACCGAGATAGGATGCCAGATTAGCAAGATCCTGAAGAGGAGTTACCGTGTACTGTGGGAAACTTTTGTGAAATTCGTTGGCTTTTTTCACGTTTTCTTCAGACATTAATTCGAGGTATTTATCGTCTGATTTTGCAACGTGGTTGACGGTCCACTTTAAACCTTCTGTCATGAGAAAAAACCTCCTTAAAAAAACTTTTGAATTCATATTTTTCTTTTTTCTGTACAACTATCATATCATATAAATGCAGGGATTTGCAATAGGGAATACAAAAATTTTTAGGTATTTACAAAAAAAATCAGCGATATAGAAAAAAAGTGGCATTTGTTGAAAACAGGGGGTGCCTGTGATAAAATATAGATACTTATTTACGCATTTGATGAGACTGAAAAGGAGACAAGAAATATGGCTATTTTTAAAGCATTTCGTGCATTACGTCCTGTTCCGGAAAAGGCAGCAGCTGTAGCGGCACTTCCATATGATGTGGTGGATCGCATGGAAGCAAAAGCAATCGGAGACCGGAATCCGGATTCTTTCCTTCACGTAGACCGTGCTGAAATGGATCTTCCGGCAGATACAGATCTCTATGATCCGAAGGTATATGAACGTGCAAGACAGAATCTTCTTGCTATGGAAGAGAATGGTGTGATGAAACAGGATGAAGCACCATGTTACTATATTTATGAACTTACACGTAAGGGCAAAACACAGACCGGTCTGGCAGGCTGCTGTTCGATTGATGATTATGTGAATGGTGTTGTAAAGAAACATGAACTGACCAGAGAGGATAAAGAGCAGGATCGTATCCGTCACGTGGACGTGTGTGATGCAAATACCGGTCCGATCTATCTGGCATGCAGATACCCGCAGGAACTGCTTGATCTGATGGAACAGTGGAAGGCATCTCATGAAGCAGTATATGATTTTACTGCAGATGATGGGGTTGTACACCGTGTGTGGGTGATCGATGGTGAAGAAGAAAAAAATACCATCAGAGAACAGTTTGAAGAGATTCCGTCTATCTATATTGCAGACGGACATCATCGTGCCGCATCCGCAGTAAAAGTAGGGCTGAAACGTCGTGCGGAGCATCCGGATTATGATGGGACAGAAGAGTTTAATTATTTTCTGTCAGTTGTATTCCCGTATGACCAGCTGAAGATCCTGGCGTATAACAGAGTTGTGCGTGACCTTAATGGAATGGATGAACATGCATTTATAGCAAGTCTGAAATTCAATTTCGAATTGATGATCATGCCGGGATTTCCATGCAAACCGGTAGAGAAGCACTGCATGGGAATGTATGTGGGCGGAAACTGGTATCATTTGAGAGCATGGGAAGATATTTATGCGAAAAAAGATGTTGTAGGGCAGCTGGATGTATCAATCCTTCAGGAAAAAGTCCTTGCCCCGATTCTTGGTATCGGTAATCCGCGTACCGATCAGAGAATCCGGTTTGTGGGAGGCAGTCATAAGCTTGGGGAACTTGCACAGATTGCTGATTCCACTGGTGGAATTGCGTTTGCCATGTTTCCGACATCAATGGAAGATCTGATGCAGATTGCAGATGAAAGTAAACTGATGCCGCCGAAATCCACATGGTTTGAACCAAAACTTCGAAGCGGTCTGTTTATACATAAGCTTTCATAAGAAATAAAGAAACTCTGACACAAAACAGTTCAGAAAAGGAGGAAGTATATATGGGACTTATCAAAGCGGCATTAGGAGCAGCAGGTGGGGTAATGGCAGACCAGTGGAAAGAATATTTCTACTGTGAGTCTATGCCGGCGGATGTGCTGGTAACAAAAGCACATAAAAAGGTTTCCGGAAGATCTTCAAACAGACACGGATCAGACAATATCATTTCAAATGGTTCTGTGATCGCTGTCAATGACGGTCAGTGTATGCTGATCGTGGAACAGGGGAAGGTTGTGGATGTCTGTGCGGAACCGGGAGAATATGTTTATGATACCTCTACAGAACCATCTGTTTTCTGTGGTGACCTCGGGGAAGGTATAAGAAATGTATTCGAGCAGGTTGGCAAGAGATTCAGTTTTGGCGGTGAAGCACCAAAGGATCAGAGAGTTTATTTTGTCAACACAAAAGAGCTTGTAGGAAACAAATATGGAACTCCGAATCCTGTACCGTTCCGTGTTGTGGATTTCAACATTGGACTGGATATTGACATTTCAATCCGGTGCTTTGGAGAATATAGTTATCGTATTGCGAATCCGATTCTCTTCTATACAAATGTGTGTGGAAATGTAGAACAGGATTATGAAAGAGAAGAAATTGACGGTCAGTTGAAAAGTGAACTCATGACTGCTCTGCAGCCGGCATTTGCCAGAATCTCTGAGCAGGGAATTCGTTACAGTGCACTTCCGGGACATACACAGGAGCTTTCTGACGCACTGAATCAGGTTCTTTCTGAAAAATGGAATAATTTAAGAGGAATCCGTATTGTTTCTCTTGGTGTGTCCAGTGTAAAAGCATCTGAAGAAGACGAAGCAATGATCAAAGAACTGCAGAGAAATGCTGCTTTCCGAAATCCGACCATGGCAGCAGCACATATGGTAGGTGCACAGGCAAGCGCAATGCAGGCAGCAGCCTCCAATCAGAATGCAGGACCGGCAATGGCTTTTGCGGGAATGAATATGGCGGCGAATGCAGGCGGCATCAATGCGCAGAATCTGTTTGCGATGGGACAGCAGCAGCCTCAGATGCAGCAGTATCAGCAGTCTCAGCAACAACAGTATCAGCAGCCACAGGCACAGCAGCCTCAGCAAAATGGATGGACCTGCAGCTGCGGCACAGTGAATACAGGCAAGTTCTGTTCAGAATGCGGACAGCCACGTCCTGCCGGACCGTGGACCTGCAGCTGTGGTGCAGTCAATAACGGTAAATTCTGCTCGGAATGTGGAAGACCAAGACCATAAGCTGAGGAGGTGAGCGGTTGGACACTTTGAATTATAAATGTCCGAATTGTTCTGCAGGACTTGCATTTGACAGCAAATCTCAGAAAATGAAATGTGAGTACTGTGGAAATGAGTATTCGCTGGATGAGCTGGATAAACTGGCAGAGCAGCAGGATACTGTTAAAGAAGCTTCAGGAGAACACTGGGAAGGCTTTGAGCCGGAGCAATGGCAGTCGGATGAAAAATCAAATATGGCAGTGTGGAGTTGCCCATCCTGCGGGGCGGAAATCCTGGCTGAAAAGACAACCGGTGCAACGGTGTGTCCGTATTGTGATAATCCGATGATCATGCCGGATCAGTTTAAGGATTCTTATCGTCCGGATTATATTATTCCATTTATGAAATCCAAAAAAGAAGCAATAAAAGCTCTGAAGGATCATTATAATGGCAAACCACTTCTTCCCAAGGTGTTTAAAGATGAAAATCATCTGGAAGAGATCAAGGCAGTATATGTACCATTCTGGCTGTTTGATCTTGATACAGCGGGAAGATTTACATATGAAGCAACAAAAACCAGAGTATGGGAAGACGATGATTATACATATACGGCAACCAGCTTCTATCATGTTGCCCGTGCCGGTAAAATGAAATTCAAGAAAATTCCGGTAGATGGTTCCAAAACAATCGATGATACGATGATGGAGGCAATCGAGCCATATGATTATGCAGATCTGACTGATTTTAACCTTTCATACCTTTCCGGATACCTGGCTGACAAATACGACCAGGAACCGGATGATCTGACAGGGCGCGTATATGAACGTATGGAGCGAAGTGTCAGGGACAGTTTTGAGGAAAGCGTCAGAGGCTATGCGACAGTTGTTCCGAAAAAAGAAAAGATCACAGTGACAAATAAGGGACAGGTTAAATATGGTCTGTTTCCAGTATGGTTTCTGAATACAAAATGGAATGGCAAAACCTACACATTTGCAATGAACGGGCAGACCGGGCATCTGATCGGTGATCTTCCGATCGGAAAAGACCTGGCAGTGAAATACTGGTTCAGACATCATATCCCGTTAACTGTTATTATGGCGGCGATCATAACGATTCTGCGGTTTACGGGGGTGATCTGATTGAAAAAAATAAAACTTATCTTATGTGGAACACTGCTGATATTTGGTCTTGGAGCAGGTGCTCCCGGTGCGGTATATGCATCGGATGATACTAATACTGAAAATACTGCAAATGCATCGGAAACTGCGGAAGACAGTGATGAGATCTCCTGGGTATTTGATGATTATGGACTTTTAAGTGATGATGAGGCAGCAGAACTTAACAGTGAGTTTGCTGATATATATGATACATATGGCTATGATGCGGTCCTTCTGATCTCGCCGGACATAGGCGAATCAGAAGATAACCGGCAGTATGCGGCAGAATTTATGCAGGACAATGAGATTGGTTATGGAGATACGCACGAGGGAATGTGTATCCTTCATCAGCCGGATGCAAGAAATATCACGATCGTATTCCGCGGAGAGACACAGGATGATTTTTCTACAAAGATTCAGGAAGAGATGCTGGATAAGTGTAAGACTTATCTGAAAGCAGATGATCCGTTTGGTGGTTATCAGTCTCTGGTCAGTGATCTGAATGCAGGTCTTGAACGTCTTGCAGAAGGCAAAAAAATCCGCCTTATGGATATTGAGGAAGGCTCGGCATTGTCACGCTTTTTTACGGATCTGCTTATGGCATTTGTGATCATGATCATACCAACCGGAATTATGACGTGGTATCAGGTGCATAAAATGAAAACGCGGGTACAGCAGACAAATGCAAATCAGTATACTGCTGAGGGCGGACTGGAGCTGAGCGAAAAATATGATGTTTTTCTTTATGAAACAGTCAGCCAGACGGCAAAGCCGAAAAATGACGACAATGATTCGGGAAGCTTTTCAAGCGGTGGCGAGAGTTTTTCCGGCTCCAGCAGTGATTATTAAATTTACATTAAAAATGCACAATTCAACACAAAAATACCTTAAAGAAGTATAGTAATGTACTGATAAAAATACAATATATGGAAAAGATGCACAAATAGAATAGTAATAATACAGGATTTGTTAAGCAAATGTGCAATTGTAATTTATGACAGGTATGTTATAATCCTCACGAATTATAATTTAACGTGGGGGTGACATCTTTGAAAAAAACAGTAACATTTTTTGGAATGCTTCTGACTGTGCTTCTTATGTGTCCGACAGGTGTATGGGCTGCCGGCAGTGAAGCAGCAACCGCTCAGGTGCCGATATGGCTTTGCATTCCTTTTGCAGGGCTGCTGCTCTGCATTGCAGTGATGCCATTGATCAAAGCAGAATGGTGGGAATCCCATCAGCCGCATGTAGTGGCTATGTGGATTCTGCTGATGGTAATTCCATTTGCAGTTGTTTATGGTGCAGGTAAAGCGACGGAAACAGTTCTTGAATGTGTCATAAATGATTACCTTACTTTTATAGTTCTTCTTTTCGGACTTTTTTGTGTTTCAGGTAACATTACGATGGAAGGAGATTTTGCAGGATCTCCTCGTGTAAATGTATGCCTGCTCGCATTCGGAACACTCTTGTCCAGCTGTATCGGAACAACTGGTGCAAGTATGCTTATGGTCCGTCCGGTGATCAAAATGAATTCCTGGAGAAGAAGAAAGAGCCATATTATGGTGTTCTTTATCTTTCTGGTATCCAATATGGGTGGATGCCTGACACCGATCGGTGACCCGCCGCTTCTCATGGGATTTATGCGTGGAGTACCGTTTTTCTGGAGTCTGCATCTGCTGCCGGTCCTGATCTTCAATATGGTGATCATGCTGTTTGTGTTTTATCATGTTGATAAGCGTGCATATCGAAAAGACATTGCAGAGGGACGTAAACCAGATATCAGCAAACCTGGTACAGAATTCCATATTGATGGACTTCACAATATTATTTTCCTTATTATGATCGTTGCAGCTGTTATCTTAAGTGGTGTACTTCCGGGGCTTTCTGCATTCCAGAATGCAGCAGGAGAAGTAATGGGAATCCGTATTTTCGGAGAAGTGACACTGACATTTCCTGCACTGATCGAAGTAGTTATGATTCTTGCAGCTGCATTTCTGTCATTCAAAACGACAGATAAAAGCGTTCGAAGAAGAAACCATTTTACCTGGGGTGCGATCAAAGAGGTTGCTGTATTGTTTATCGGTATTTTTATTACCATGCAGCCGGCTCTGATGCTTCTTAAAGCAGTCGGACCGAACCTGGGACTTTATACACCGGTTCAGATGTTCTGGGCAACCGGTGCACTGTCAAGTTTCCTGGATAATACACCAACGTATCTGGTATTCCTGACAACAGCCTGTACCCTTGGATTTATGAACGGAATCGCGACATCTCTTGGTGATGTCCCGGTCAGACTTCTGACTGCAATCTCATGTGGTGCGGTATTTATGGGAGCGAATACCTATATCGGAAATGCTCCGAACTTTATGGTAAAATCTATTTCTGACGAAAACGGTGTCAATATGCCGTCTTTCTTCGGATACATAGTATGGTCACTGGTGTTCCTTGTTCCGGTATTTATACTGGATACACTTGTGTTCTTTATGTAAGGAGGGAGAGCTATGTCAGAAAATATAAATCGTGAAATTTATACAAAACTTGCCAATCGAATCTATGATCTGGATGGAGAAGTATATCGTGTTCTGGGTTCTTCCCTGGGACGTACCTTTACAGGAAACAGAGATACTACAATTCGTACGCTGAGTATGCTCATGTATACAAAACCGGACGGACATCTGCTCAGAAGCGAGCTCGCATTGATCAGTAACATGGCACGTACGATCAAAGACGATGCAGAAAGAAGCCGTTTGATGACAGAATATGACAATATTCTCAGAGAAATCGAGCAGCTTCCGAATATGTTTGGCTCTACAGATATTATGGATGCAGAGCGTGTGGCACTGAATCTGGCTGCCAGACGTGAAAAAATGTCCGAAAATGATCACCTTGTAATCTGCATAAGCCGTACACAGGGAAGTGCCGGAAATGATATTGGATTTGAACTGGCAGATAATCTTCGGATCAATTATTATGATGTGGAGATATTTGATCAGGTTCTGAAACGTCTGGAAGCAGAAAAAGGTGATGTTCAGGATAAAGAAAATTTCACAGACTTTAATAAATATGGGAAAAAAGCTCCGGAGAGTCTGAAAACAAAACTCAGAGAACTGAACAGATATCACGGTCTGGCAAAACAGGATGCCGTATTTTTTAATATGAGTGATCTGATCTGTGATCTTGCAAGAAAAGAGGACTGCCTGATCATGGGACGCTGTGCAGATGCGATTCTGAAAAATAACCATATTCCTCATATCAGTATTTTTATCAGTGCGCCGTTCCAGGTTCGTGTACAGCATGTTATGGATGTGCGTAACATGGATATGAAACAGGCAGTACGCTTCCTGAAAAAAATGGATAAACAGCATCGCAGATATTATGAATTTTATACAGGTGAGAAATGGGGCAAACCGGAGAATTATGACCTTTGTATCAACAGTGCAAACTATGGTATCAAAGATACGATCGAGGTTATCCGACGCCTTCTGAATCAGAAGAGTCAGTAAAACGACAGAATAAGAGACAAAAGAAAATCCACAGAATACACCTTGAAAATGGGGAGAGTATTCTGTGGATCTTTTTATTTGTTAACATCAATATAACTGTAAAGTGTATATTTGGAAATGCCAAAATAATTGGCTACCTTGTCACCTGATTTGGTGATCAGAAATGCACCGGAATCATTCAGAAACTGAATTGCGGTTACTTTATCTTCTTTGTTCATCAGAGCTACAGGTTTTCCAACCAGAGCTACGGATTCTTCAATCAGATGGTCGAGCAGATCGTTGACGCTGTGTGTGATCTCTTTTGGTTTGTCTTCTTTGTTGACCGGGGTGACCAGCGCATGCAGTGCACTCTCGATCATAGTCAGTTTGGTAATATCATAATTGATTCCGAATACATAATGCAGTGTACCGTCATCGTCGCGGATATAAGAAGTGCTGCATTTCAGGATTTTGCCGTCTGAAGTTTTCATCAGATAGCCGGAGTGATCCTTGATTTCGTCTTCAGGATACGCTTTCTTTTTATTATTATGACGGATTACATCAAAAACTGCGTTGGAAGGACCATCACCAATTCCTCTGCCGGTAACATGACCGTTTTCGATATAGACAATAGAATGTTCTGGATCGTTGGTTTTGAGGTCGTGGATTACGATTTCGCAGTCAGGGCCAAATTGAGAAGCTAGATCTCTTGCAATCTGCTTTAATACAGTCAATCGTCCCATTGTTATTCCTCCTTCATATGTTTTGTAATGTTGCTGTTAATTACTAATATAACACATATTTTTGAGGAGATAAAGTTGTTTCAAAGAAAAATTGAGCAGACCTTAAAAAAATTGTGAAAAATGCATTTGGATGTGCAGATAACAGTTGATGTGTTTTTGTAAGAATGTTATATTTAAGAAAATGGTATTTTGGGGGTGAAAGCTGTGAAGTATTTATTGAAAAATGGAACAGTTGTAACGGGTGAAAAATCAGAAAAAATGGATGTCCTGATAGAAGATGAAAAGATCTTGCAGGTCGGTGAAAATCTTACAGCAGAAAATGCAGAAGAGATCGATGTAAGCGGAAAACTACTTTTTCCGGGATTTATAGACGGGCATACACATTTTGATCTGGAAGTAGCCGGGACAGTAACAGCTGATGATTTTGAGACAGGAACCAGAGCGGCGATCCTGGGAGGGACGACGCTGGTTATTGATTATGCGTCTCAGGACAAAGGCGGACACACACTGAAGGAAGGTCTTGAAAAGTGGCATCGCAAAGCAGATGATAAATGCTCCTGTGATTATTCTTTTCATATGTCGATCGTGGAGTGGAATGAAAAAACGGAGCAGGAAATTCAGGATATGATCGATCAGGGAATTACCAGCTTTAAGCTGTATATGACCTACCCGGCAATGATCGTAAATGACTCTGATATGTACAAAATTCTCAAAAAGCTGGGTGAATGTGGATGCTTTGCCGGGGTACACTGCGAGAATGCAGGCGTGATCGATGCATTGACAGAAGAGGCAAAAAAAGCAGGCAGACTTGGGCCGGAAAATCATCCGCTGGTGAGACCGGATACATTGGAAGCGGAAGCGGTCCATCGACTTCTGGTTATTGCAAAAGAGGCAGATGCACCGGTAATGGTGGTACATCTTACAAACAAAAAAGCATTCGAAGAGGTTATGAGAGCAAGAGCAAATGGGCAGGAAGTATATGCAGAAACATGTCCGCAGTATCTTCTTCTGGACGACAGCGTTTATTCAAAACCGGATTTTCAGGGTGCAGTTTATGTCTGTGCACCTCCGATCCGTAAAAAGGAAGACCAGAAATGTCTCTGGGAAGCTCTTGCAGCAGAAGAGATCCAGACAGTGGCAACAGACCAGTGCAGTTTTACACTTGCACAGAAAGCACTTGGAAAAGAAGATTTTACAAAGATCCCGGGTGGACTGCCGGGAGTTCAGACACGTGGAACACTTCTTTATACTTATGGGGTAAAAGAAGGTCGGATCACACAGGAACAGATGTGCAGAGTTCTGTCTGAGAATCCGGCAAAGTTGTATGGAGTTTATCCGCAAAAAGGTGTGATCGCAGCCGGAAGTGATGCAGATATTGTAGTTCTTGATCCGGAAAAGGAAAGCATCATCTCTGCTTCAACACATGCATATAATACAGACAATAATCCTTTTGAGGGCTATAAGTTGAGATGTGGAATTGATAAAGTATTTCTGCGAGGAAATCTGGCTGTGGAGGATGGCAGACTGGTGCAGGAGAAACTTGGAAAATACATTGCAAGAGGCAAAAAGCAACTGTAAAGATTTCTGATGGAGAAAAGACATGAAAAAACTAATAGATAAGCTGCATCAGGAACAGATGCTGACAGCAGAAGAATTTCACCGGCTTCTGGCAAACCGCTCGGAAGAGATGGACCAGTATGCACGGAATCTTGCAAATCAGGTGAGACAGGAAGCATATGGAAACAAAATTTATGTGCGTGGACTGATCGAATTTACCAACTACTGTAAAAATAATTGTTTTTATTGTGGAATCCGCTGCGGTAATCATCATGCACAGAGATACAGACTGACAGAAGAAGAAATACTGAAATGCTGCAGACAGGGATATGAGCTTGGTTTTCGTACATTTGTACTTCAGGGTGGAGAAGATGCTTTCTTTACAGATGATAAGATCGTACAGATCATTCGTGGAATCAAGAAAGAATTTCCGGATTGTGCAGTAACACTTTCTATAGGCGAGAAATCAGAAGAGAGCTATCGCGCATACAGAGATGCCGGAGCAGACCGTTACCTCCTTCGGCACGAAACTGCGGATCCGCGCCATTATAAGAGGCTTCATCCTCCTGGGATGTCCTGTGAACATCGAAAAAACTGCCTGAGAGTACTCAAGAAGCTGGGGTATCAGACAGGAGCCGGATTTATGGTAGGTTCACCGCTTCAGACGGTGGATGACCTGGTAGAAGATTTTCTGTTTCTGAAAGAACTGGATCCGGAGATGGTTGGAATCGGACCGTTTATTGCGCATAAAGATACACCATATTGTTGTGAAAAGAACGGAACGCTGGATGATACGCTGTTTTATCTGGCACTGATTCGCCTGATGCTTCCGGAGGTACTGCTTCCGGCGACAACAGCGCTTGGAACTATTCATCCCAAAGGACGGGAACTTGGAGTGCTTTCCGGGGCAAATGTAGTGATGCCAAATCTGTCACCGGTTTCAGTAAGAAAAAAATATATGCTCTATGATGGGAAAATCTGTACAGGCGATGAGGCAGCAGCATGCAGGAGATGTCTGGAGCAGAGAATGGAGAAGATCGGATGTGAGGTTGTAACAGACCGTGGAGACCATAAAAAAAGGCTTGCATAATAGACAGGAATTGGGGTATAGTGTTGTTATGCTATAAAGGAGGAAATTATTTATATGAAGAAATCCAGATTACTGATCGTGCTGGCCGGACTGGCTGTTGCAGCATCCGGATGCGGATACAGCACGGGAGGAGAAGACTCTACTGTGACTGTGATTGAAGCAACTCCAACACCAACTCCAGAACCAACACCGGAAGCAACTCCAACACCGGAGGCAACACCTACACCGGCACCGGAGATGGCACAGACAGCAAGCGGTGTGAATATCATAAAACAAAGCGGAACTTATTATACAGTTGAGGGCGTAAATATTCGTTCTGACTGCAGTACAGAGGCTGAGATCATCAAAGGTACAAGCGTCGGACAGCAGCTGACAAGTACAGGTGTCAGTGAAGACGGACAGTGGGTAGAAGTAAGCGTTGACGGTCAGACCGGATACGTAAATGCACAGTATGTAACGACGGAAGCTCCGGCAGGAGCAGCAACAGCTGATGCTGCAGCTCAGACCGCCGCACAATAGAGATTCAGAAAACAGGAGAAGAGTCCATGGCATTTGCCATGGACTCTGATTGTTTCTGAGAACTATTATTCAGGATAGGTCAGACGATCTGGTCTGATATCATAAAGAACCTCTTTCAGATATTTATCTGCAAGATATTTTGCCATGCCTGGATTCATATCCAGATAATTTCCGCAGTCTTTCGCGGAAGCTCCTGGAATCTCTCCTTCAAAATCACGTATAAATTCAAACATTTCCGTCATGAGAGGAACAATGTCTTTGGATTCATAATCACCGGCAAGCAGAAGATAATTTCCTGTACGACATCCCATAGGTCCCCAGTAGATGACTTTTGGGCCAAATTCTGCATGGTTACGGAGAAAAGTGGCTGCCAGATGTTCCATTGCGTGAAGCTCGGCAGTATTCATGACAGGTTCTTCATTTGGGGAAGTCATTCGGATATCAAAGGTTGTGATCACCTGATCACCAAGATAATCCTTGCGGGAAACATAGATTCCCGGCTGAAGCTTGATGTGGTCTATGGTAAAACTTGCAATTTTTTTCATGATAATAAAAGTCCTTTCTTTTTTATTTTTTATTGTAGCAGAGCCCGGACCTGGTTACAAGTCGGGATTTGACTTTGAGACATCAGGATGTTACACTGGTAACTGTTTACAGGTAACGATAATTGGTAACGATCCAGGAGGAATTGATTATGAAATCCAGAGTTTTGGCAATGCTTTTTGCAGTTATACTGACAACCGGTATGTTTGCAGGATGCGGCAGCAATACAGAAGATAATAAAAAAACAGAAACTACTGATACAAAATCAGAAGATAAAACTTCTTCCGACAAAGCTGCAAAGAAGGAAGAAGCAAGTAAAGAAGAGATTGAAGAAGCCGGTTTTACAGACGGAACAGATGGAGAAGAAGCAGAGGAAGTTCTTGACACAACTCAGGAACTGACCGGAATCCATCATGCAGACATCAGTATCCGTGATTATGGTGATATTCAGGTAGAACTGGACGCAGATACAGCACCTGTTACAGTTACAAATTTTGTCAAACTGGCACAGGAAGGCTTTTATGACGGACTTACTTTCTGGCGTATTATGGACGGGTTCATGATGCAGGGTGGTGACCCGAAGGGGAATGGAACCGGAGGCTCCGGTGAAACTATCAAAGGGGAATTTTCCAGTAATGGAGTCAAGAATGATATTTCTCATGTGAGGGGAACTATATCCATGGCCCGTTCAACAGATCCGGACAGTGCAAGCTCACAGTTCTTTATCGTGCAGGCTGACAGTACTTTCCTGGATGGAGATTATGCAGCCTTTGGTACAGTAACAGAGGGAATGGATATCGTAGATAAGATTTGCGAGGAAGCCAAACCAACAGATAATAATGGAACGATCAAAGCCGATGAGCAGCCGGTAATTGAGAGTATCAAAGTTATAGATTGATGTAATGCGAAAGAATGGGGACGGAAAGACGACGATTCAGGGTCGTTTTCCGTCCTTGTTATGTTACTGACGAATGATCAGAACGGGAATCGGCGGATTGTTCGGACGATTATAATAGTCACTCCGAATGACCAGATATTTATGAGGATCCAGCTGCTTCAGCCAGTCAAGAACTGCATCGCGCTCATCAAAACCGGAATCTCCGCCACTGTAGATGCAAAGAGATATCAGCCCTCCCTTTTTCAGAAGAGACAGTCCGCTGGAAAGAGCTTCGATACTGGTATCGGCG
The DNA here is from genome assembly GCF_934372025.1 of uncultured Blautia sp. Taxonomy (GTDB): domain Bacteria; phylum Bacillota; class Clostridia; order Lachnospirales; family Lachnospiraceae; genus Blautia_A. The sequence continues at coordinate 24,015 of NZ_CAKROJ010000005.1, read as the reverse complement.
CGTGTGGCTTTTGAATGATCTCCGCCGGGAAGATACCCCAGATTAAATGTAATGCAGCTGACAGTGCCCGATTCTGCGTAGTGTTCTATATTTGTGTGGGATTCCAGAAGTAAGGTGTAATTGTCCGGAACAGCAGCCTCCTGAAGCCTCCTGGCGGTGTTTTCAAGTGCCTGTTTCTGAATATCAAAAGCAAAGACATGCCCTTTTTCTCCACAGAGTGTGCAGAGAAGGAGTGTATCATTGCCATTGCCCATGGTTGCATCTATACAGATATCTCCGGGCTGTACCTGCTCTCTGATAAAACGGGCACACCACTGTGTGATCTGAATTGCTTTCATAGTGACCTCCGATTATATTTTTATGCTTATACTATAGTACAGATCCGGGGGTAGGTCAACGTAAGTACCGGGGAACAGTTACGGTAAATTTGCTGTACAAAAAACCATACACTGAAAAAATACGTTGCAATTGCAACAGAGGCTGTTATAATAAAACAGATGTAAGTGCGGCATTGCCAGTCGAAGGAGGAGAACAGAATGTTAAAAGGGAAAACAGTTCTTCTGGGAGTAACCGGAAGTATTGCGGCATATAAGATCGCGTATCTTGCGAGTGTACTGAAGAAGCTTCATGCACAGGTGCATGTGCTGATGACAGAGAATGCTACGAATTTTATCAATCCGATTACGTTTGAAACGCTTACCGGAAATAAATGTCTGGTTGATACCTTTGACAGGAATTTTCAATTCAGTGTAGAACATGTTTCGATTGCAAAGCAGGCAGATGTGGTAATGATCGCACCGGCCAGTGCAAATGTGATCGGGAAACTGGCACACGGAATTGCAGACGATATGCTGACTACAACGATCATGGCATGTAAATGCAAAAAAATCGTTTCACCTGCCATGAATACAAATATGTACGAAAATCCAATTGTTCAGGATAACATTGCAATCCTGCAGCATTATGGTTATGAAGTGATAGAACCGGCCAGCGGATATCTGGCATGTGGTGATACGGGAGCCGGCAAGATGCCGGAGCCAGAAATGCTTCTGGACTATATTCTCAGAGAAATTGCAAAAGAAAAGGATCTCGTCGGCCGTAAAGTCCTTGTGACTGCCGGACCAACGCAGGAAGCAATTGATCCTGTACGCTACATTACGAATCATTCTTCCGGCAAAATGGGATATGCTTTGGCAAAAGCAGCGATGCTCCGCGGCGCAGATGTAACGCTGGTCAGCGGACCATGTGCAATTGAGCCGCCGCCGTTTGTGAAGCTTGTTCCGGTTGTGACTGCAAAAGAAATGTTTGATGCAGTTACTTCTGTAAGTTATGAACAGGACATTATTATCAAAGCGGCAGCAGTAGCAGATTATCGTCCGGCAAATGTTCACGAAGATAAAGTGAAGAAGCATGACGGACAGATGAGTATTGAACTGGAAAGAACAGACGATATTCTGGGATATCTGGGCGAACATCGGATGCCGGGACAGTTTTTATGCGGATTTTCAATGGAAACACAAAATATGCTTGGTAATTCCAGAGCAAAGCTTGGTAAAAAACATCTGGATATGGTTGCTGCCAATAATCTCAAAGTGGCCGGTGCAGGATTCCAGGGAGATACCAATGTTCTGACTCTGATTACACAGGATGAGGACGTATCACTCCAGCTTATGAGCAAAGAGGATGCAGCCAATATTATCCTGGATAAAATCCTTTCTATCCTGAAGGAAAGAGAGGAAGTGTAACCCGTTCACCAGGAAGCGGGGAAATAAAAATCAGATGCCCCGCAATTCCGCACCGTATTGTATCCCGTATATGGGAACGATAACAAGGAGGAAATTATGAAAGCAACAAAGAAATTTACCACATCACAGCTGACCATTCTTGGCCTTATGGCAGGAATCCTTTTCCTGATGGCTTATACACCGTTGGGATATCTTAACATTGGGCCGCTGGCAGTAACCTTTAACGTGATTCCGGTCGCAATCTGTGCAGTTGTTCTCGGACCGACAGGCGGCGCGATCGCAGGAGCTGTTTTTGGACTGACCAGTTTTATGCAGGCAATGGGAATTGGTGGAGTAAGTGCACTTGGATCCGCACTTTTTCAGATCAATCCGTTTATGACTGCTGTACAGTGTTTTGGTCCTCGTATTCTTGACGGAATCTGTATCGGATTTATTTACAGAGCAGTGCACAAAAAAGCCAACGTTTATGTTTCCTGTGCCGTTACCGGATTTTTCTCTGCATTTCTGAATACGCTGTTCTTTATGTCAGCACTTGTCGGAATGTTTGGAAATACAGAACTGATCCAGAATCTCATGGGTGGTCACAACATTATTATCGGATGCTGCCTGATGGTTGGTGTTAATGCGATCAGCGAGATGGTTTCATCTACAATCATAACAGCAGCTGTCGGAACCGCACTTTCCAAAGCTCATCTGATCCCGGCGAGCCAGATTGTAAAACCTGATGCAGCTGTATAAACGCACATAAACAGACAGGAATGAATAATATGATTTTAGCCATTGATATTGGAAACACCAACATTGTTGTTGGCTGTATTGATAAAGAAAAAGTATACCTGACAGAACGTATATCAACTATCCGTACAAAAACAGAACTTGAATATGCAATTGATATCAAGACAATTCTTGATATTCATCATATCAACCGTGCAGATATTGAAGGCGCGATCATTTCATCGGTTGTGCCGCAGATCACATCAGCTGCCAGGCTGGCAGTACAGAAAATTCTCAAGAAGGATGCAATGATTGTAGGACCGGGCGTAAAGACCGGACTGAATATCATGCTGGATAATCCTGGAGAAATGGGAGCAGACCGTGTGGCAGATGCAGTTGCGGCACTGGCACAGTACCCGGTTCCTCTGGTGATCGTTGATATGGGTACGGCGACTACGATTTCTGTAGTAGATGATAAGAAACATTATATTGGCGGCATGATCCTGCCGGGGGTACAGATTTCACTTGACGCACTGACTTCCAGAGCATCACAGCTGAGCGGTATCAGTATTGAGGAGCCCAGAAGAATTATAGGGAAAAATACAGTGGATTGTATGAAGAGTGGAATCCTTTACGGAAATGCAGCAGCTGTTGACGGTATCATTGACAGAATCGAGGAGGAACTCGGACAGAAAGTTACGGTGATCGCAACAGGAGGAATGTCCAGAAAAATCACTCCGCATTGTAAACGTAAGATGATATTGGATGGCGATCTTCTTCTGAAGGGTCTGCAGATTATCTACGACAAAAATAAATAAAATAAAAGCAGCTGTTTTTTCTGAAACAGAATCTGAGGATTCTGATGGAGAAAACAGCTGTTTTTCGTTCGTTTAATGATTCTATTGTCCTGAAAGTGTAAATCAGAATGCATTGCTGATATCTTCGGGAACAGGCGCTATTACACACATGGAGCGTTTGGTGAGCGGGTGCCGGAATCTCAGCTGAAGGGAATGCAGTGGCTGGCGTTTAAAGGTGTCATAAACAGGATGATACAGATAATCGGCAGGAAGTGGGTGTCCGATATATCCCATATGAACTCGGATCTGATGGGTGCGTCCTGTTTCAAGATGGATTTCAAGAAGAGAATGACCGTTTCTGACATCCAGTCGCTGGTAGTGAGTAACAGCAGATTCTCCTTTTTCAAAATCTACATGACGTTCTATCACAGAATCATCGACACGGGCAATAGGTGCTGAAATTGTTCCGTTTTCGGAAGTGATACCCTCCACAACAGCGAGGTAGGTACGATGTATCTCTCTGTGCCGCATCTGATCAGATAATATGGCGCCACTCAGAGCATTTTTTGCAAGAATCAGTGCGCCTGAAGTATCGCGGTCCAGACGATTGATGCAGCGAAAAGGACAGAGTTCTTCTTTTGATGCAAGATAGGCAGCTATGCCGTTTGCCAGTGTGTTTGTATAATTGCCGATGGAAGGATGGACAGGCATGTCAGCGGGTTTGTTTACGACAAGGATATCTTCATCTTCGTAGAGAACAGGAATGTTCATAGGTGTTGGAATGATTCCGTCTGTTGAAACTGTTTCCATAAGGCGGACGCGGAAATGATCTCCAGTGCTGAGGCTGGTCCGTCCACCGGCTTTCTGCCCGTTAACAGAAAGCGCTTCTTTATCTGATTTCATAGCAGTGAGAATATGCCTGGAGAATCCCTGCTTGCGTAGAAAATCCAGTACGACCATGCCGTTGTCGGCAGCAGAAATAGTGTAATTAAGAATTCGGTCCATACGAGTACTCCATAAGAAAAGTTTTACTGGAAGATTAGCACAGGAACAGAGGGATGTCAAATGGGATATCGGGGAAAGAATTTGCAATAGCAGCAGAAACTGTGGTACAATCCTTCTGGAGTATAACGTACTTTTAAAGAATAAGTGATAAAAGAAGCTAAGGGAAAGAAATTATGATGAACAAAAAATATGATTATTTAGTAGTAGGAGCAGGATTATACGGAGCCGTATTTGCGCATGAAGCAAAGAAAGCGGGAAAATCTGTTCTTGTGATCGACAAGCGTCCGAATATTGCAGGAAATGTATATACGGAAGAGGTTGAGAAAATCCATGTTCATAAATATGGCGCACATATTTTCCATACGAATAATAAGAAAGTATGGAATTATATCACGCAGTTTGCGGAATTTAACCGTTTTACGAACAGTCCGGTTGCAAACTATCATGGGGAATTGTATTCTCTGCCGTTCAATATGTATACCTTCAATAAAATGTGGGGTGTGGTAACTCCGGAAGAAGCAGAAGCAAAGATTGAAGAACAGAAAAGAGAAGCAGGGATTACCGAACCAAAGAACCTGGAAGAACAGGCAATTTCTCTGGTTGGAAGAGATATTTTTGAAAAACTGATCAAAGGTTACACTGAGAAGCAGTGGGGACGTGACTGCAAAGATCTTCCGGCATTTATCATCAAGAGACTTCCGGTGCGCCTGACCTTTGATAATAATTATTTTAATGCACTGTATCAGGGAATTCCGGTTGGTGGTTATACAAAGATGGTTGCCAATATGCTTGAGGGAATAGAAATTCGTCTGGAAGAAGATTATCTGCAGAAAAAGGCAGAGTATGATGCACTTGCAGAAAAAGTGATCTATACCGGTCCGATCGATGCGTATTTTGATTATCAGATGGGCTATCTGGAATATCGCTCTGTGCGCTTTGAAACAGAGCTTCTCGATAAACCTAATTTCCAGGGAAATGCGGCAGTTAATTATACAGACAGAGAGACTCCATGGACAAGGATCATCGAACATAAATGGTTTGAATTTGGCAAAGATGACGAAGGAAATGATCTGCCGAAGACGGTGATAAGCCGAGAGTTCAGTTCAGAATGGAAGCCGGGAGATGAACCATACTATCCGGTTAATGATGAAAAGAACGGCGCTCTTTATAATAAATATAAAGAACTGGCTGAAAAAGAAACAAACATTGTATTTGGCGGTCGTCTTGGGGAATACAAATATTATGATATGGATGCAGTTATCGCATCTGCACTGGATATGTGTGAAAAAGAACTGTCATAAATATTTTGAATAACCATGTAAACTGCGATCTAAATATGACGAAAATGTGAAAAAGAATTTAAAAATAGATTGCATCACAGAAGAAAAACTGTTATAGTGGACTCACAGAGTGCCTGCACTCTGTGAGTTGTTTTGTTATGAGTTGTTATGTTTAAATAAGGAGTTGCTATATGAAAAAAGTTACCTTCAGATGCAGATGGACATTTCTTTTTGCGCTTGTACTGTCATTTGTGTGTTTGCTTGGCGGCGGTCAGAAAGTATCCGCAGCTTCAGATACGCAGGAAACATGCAAGGTTATTTTTGCAGATGCCAAAGGACTGTCATCATCAGAGTATTATCAGAAACTTTCCAGAACAGTCGAAAAGGGAAGCGTGATCGAGCTGCCAAAGGTTAACCGGAACGGTTATAAGGCTGTCTGGGTTACAAAGAATGACGGACATGAATACAAGTATTCTGCAGGCGAAAAGGTTGCAATTGAGAATGATATCAAATTCTGTCTTAATTTATATAAAGAATATACGGTACGTTTTTACACCGCAAATGGTAAGAATGAGTATAAAAGCCTGAGAAAGACAGTTGTAGCCGGAAGTAGTATCAGAATGCCATCGGGCAATTCAAGTGGGAACTACAGCTTTCAGGGCTGGGCCACAAAGGCCGGAGGAAGTGTCTCAAAGAAAAGAGGCGCAACAGTAAAGGTTAAAAGTAATCTGAAATTCTATGCGGTTCAGCAGAAGATTTCAACTTCAGGTGTGAGATTATATAAAAATGATGGAACATATTGGAAAACAGTCAAGAATACAGACGGGAAAACAACGTTCCCGATAGTGGATCTCAAAAACGGAGATATGGTACTCGGATGGTCAAAAACAAAGGGCAAAAGTACACTGTCCAATGCGGATTGCAGATCAGGAGCCCGCATTCCCTCCAAGCGTGGAAGATATTATATGGTTGTCTTCAGGAAAAGTATGGACAAGGCTCCGTCCGTGATCACGCAGCCAACAAAATATGACAGGGTATATTGTGTAGGTGATTCCAGAACTGTTGATACGAAACTTGCATTAGGGGCTTCTGTGCCTTCAAACGTAGAAATTATTGCAAAAGGAAGACAGGGACTGGACTGGTTTAAAAGCACGGCATACAGACAGCTTTTCCGTTCTGTTTCAAGTCGTCCGCAATCCGAGAAAAAGGCTGTGATCATTAATCTGGGTGTAAATGATCTGAAGAATGTAAATGCTTATATACCTTATATGAGAAGAGTTTCAGAGAAACTGGAAAAATATAATTGCAAGATGTATTATCTTTCTGTTAATCCGATCAACAGCGAAATGGTGAAGAGGGCAGGAGCCGGACGCAGAACAGAAGAAGAGATTGTTACATTTAACAGAGTGATCTACCAGAAATTGTGTACCGGAAAGAATAAATCATTTACGTATATTAATTCCTGTACAAATCTTCAGATGAAAGGCTGGATCAGTAATCGTTATAATTCAGGAAGATATGATGGCCTTCATTATTCGAATGAGACATATCTGAGGATTTTTGATTACTGTATGAGATATCTGAATCGTTAAGGAATAATAATGAGCAGAATAAAGAGAGGGATTTCATAAATGAAACGTGTTATCACATATGGTACATTTGACTTGCTTCATTATGGACATATTAATTTGCTGAGAAGAGCACATCAGTTGGGGGATTACCTGATCGTAGGGCTTTCGACAGACGAATTTAACTGGAACGAAAAACAGAAAAAATGTTATTTTTCATATGAAAAACGTAAACAGCTTCTGGAGGCAATCCGTTATGTGGATCTTGTGATTCCGGAAGAAAACTGGGAACAGAAAAGAACAGATGTTAAAGAATATCATGTTGATACATTTGTAATGGGCGATGACTGGAAGGGAAAATTTGATTTTCTGAAGGAAGAAGGATGCGAAGTAGTATATCTTCCGAGAACACCGGAGATCTCAAGCTCACAGATTAAAGAGGATCTTCACACAAAAGAGAATAAAAATGGTTGATACAGCTGGCCGGGGATTATTCCCCGGTCAGTTCTTTTAATGGATAAAACTGATAGCCCATGTTTTCCCAGGCAGTAAGGAGTTCGTCAAGAATCTGACCGTTGGTAGAAGAGGTGTTGTGCAGCAGTACTATGGCGCCGGGATGAATACGTCCGACAAGTTTTTCCAGGGCTTCTTCTCTGGAGGGCTGCTGATCCTGGATCCAGTCAACATAGGCGAGGCTCCAGAAGAATGTGAAATATCCCAGTTCTTTCGCCATAGTAAGATTTGAAGTGCTGTAGATGCCCTGAGGAGGACGGTAAAAACGGACCATTTCTTCACCGGTGACAGACCGGTACAGCTTTTCTACATCATTCAGCTGTTTCTGAAAATCTTCTCTGGATGAGATGCCGGACATGTCAGGATGTGTCATGGTATGGTTGCCGACAGTGTGTCCTTCAGAAATCATCTGACGGATCAGCTCCGGATTATCAGAAATAAAATTTCCCACAACAAAAAAAGTTGCAGGAGCATGGTGCTTTTTTAATGCCTTGAGTATAAGAGGGGTATTGCCATTTTCGTATCCGGCATCGAATGTCAGATATATTTTTTTCTGATTTGTATCGCCGGCATAAAATGCATTATATGGACGCAGCTCCTCGATCGTGGCATTGCCGACAGGGCGTTCCCCCTCTTTCTGGAAACTCAGCCCCCAGCTTGCGGATTCAGATAAGAATGATGAAGCAGCCTGCTGTGAGGAACGGTATGTCGGAGAAAGCTGAAGAGAATGAAAACTGCCGGACAGGGCACCCAGAACAAAAGAAGTGGTAAAGATAAGAAACAGTTTTGGAAACAGAGGAGAAGAAGACATAAAGAACTCCCACATGGAACCTTGGAAAAGTATATGCATAAGAGCAAAAAATTAGAGCCATCAGATTTTTAATTTTCTGGTGGCTCTGTTAATATTCAGTGTCCAATGGAACTTACCTCCTGATTTGATTTAAAACAACTGGAATTAAATACTTAAGTTTTTGGTGGTCCGTACCTCTCTTTCATAAATTATAAAGGTAATTCATTATGTTTCTGGTGGACTGTACCTCCCTTTCTTAGTTTGTGGGAAATCACTTACGTTTTCGGTGGTTTCACGCTCCTTTTGATTTGTTTTGTATATCCTTTTGTTTTATGAGTTAACTATAACAGATAAATTGAGATATGTCAAGAAGAAAATTGAAAAAAATAGAATAAAACAAATATAAAAAGTAAAAAATATAAATTATGCTGAATTATCAGAAAACTTAATGCAAAATACGCTGTCCCTGCGTATAGAAAAACGCAGCCCGGAGAAAATAAAAGAGAGATTCAGGCAGGAGAAGTCTGTTTCAGAAAGACGATCATACTAGTTCAAAAATAAGGAGGTAAGCATATGTTTCGTTATTTACCGGTTCGAAGAGTGCATGCAAGACAAGTACTGGATTCCAGAGGAAATCCGACCGTGGAGGCAGAGGTTACGGTAGGTGAGGGTATTATGGGGATAAATGGATATACAGCGAATGCAGCAGTGCCATCCGGAGCGTCTACCGGGAAGTTTGAAGCAGTGGAACTGCGTGATGGAAATAAGGAATATTATGTGGGACTTAGTGTAGAACGGGCGATAGAAAATATAAATACAAAACTTGCAGATGCAATTATCGGAGAAAATGCGCTGGATCAGAATCGTATCGATCAGATTTTGATCTACACGGATGGTACCGATAATAAAAGCAGTATTGGAGCAAATGCAACGCTGGCAGTTTCCATGGCTGTTGCCAGAGCAGCCGCGATGGCGCTCAGAATTCCACTTTATCAGTATATAGGAGGCTGTCACAGCAAGCGCCTGCCGGTGCCGATGATGAATATTCTGAATGGGGGAAGACATGCAGATAATATGGTGGATCTTCAGGAATTCATGATCATGCCGGCCGGTGCTGCGGATTTTAAAGAAGGAATCCGTATGTGTGTGGAAATATATCAGAGACTGCGCATGATCCTGAAAGAAAAAGGATTGTCTGTGTCAGTTGGCGATGAGGGTGGTTTTGCTCCGGATCTTGCAGACAGCAGAGATGTGCTGGAGGTTATTATGATGGCAGTTGAAAAGGCCGGATATAAGCCGGAAGAAGATATTCTGATCGCAATCGATGCTGCGGCAAGTGAACTTTATGATGAGAGCCGGAATTGTTATTATTTCCCGGGCGAAAGCCAGATGAAAGGAAAAGAAATTCTGAGAGATGCCGGAGAAATGATCCTGTATTATGAAGAACTGACAAAGAAATTTCCAATTATTTCTATTGAGGATGGTCTTCACGAGGATGATTGGGACGGCTGGAAAAAGATGACAGAACATCTGGGAAAAAGCATTCAGCTTGTAGGTGATGATCTTTTTGTTACAAATATCAAACGTCTGAGATGTGGTATACAGCTTCATGTCGCGAATGCGGTGCTTATTAAAATGAATCAGATCGGAACATTGAGTGAGGCCATGGATGCGGTGGAAATGGCACACAAAGCAGGATATCGGACAGTGATTTCCCACAGATCAGGTGAGACAGAAGACTCTTTTATTGCGGATCTTGCAGTGGCGGCAGGTTCCGGGCAGATCAAAACAGGAGCACCGTGCCGCTCTGAGCGAAATGCAAAATACAATCAGCTCCTGAGAATTGCAGAACAGCTTGGGGAGCAGGCGGTATATGAAAATCCGTTCGATATTTGAGCTTTGAGGTGGAAATGATTAAAAACAGTTGAAATCACAGAGTTGATATGATAGAATAAAATTCAGTTGATTAGGAGGTGTAAGCAAAGTGCAGATTTTAAGAACTATTCTCACTGTTATTTTTGCCATAGATTGTATCGCACTTACCATCGTTGTTCTGATGCAGGAAGGAAAGCAGCAGGGACTTGGCGGAGCAATTTCCGGTGCGGCAGATTCCTATTGGGGAAAGAATAAAGGTCGTTCTATGGAGGGTGGACTTATAAGAGCTACCACAATTATGGCAGTGTTATTTTTTGTACTGGCAGCAGTTTTGAATATGAATTTTTAAGAATTGTCAGAAGGAAACACTCTTGTATGAACGCAAGAGTGCTTTTTTTTCTCACAGCAAAGGAGCACAGGTGAGTAAAAAGAAAATCTGGGAAAAGAAAAAAAAGAAAAAATTTTCCAAACAGAAAGCAGTTATTAAACCAAAGAAAAGAGATATACGTGAACTCAGCAGACTGGGTCTGATCAGAGAGGGCATTTTTATCGGGAATGCAAGGGGATTCGGATTCGTAGAACTGGAGGAGGAAGAAGAGGATATTTTTATTCCGGCAGACAGAACCGGAACTGCCATGCATATGGATCGTGTTCAGGTACTCCTTAAAAATACAGAAAAAAAGGGAAAACGCAGAGAAGGCACCGTGATAGATATCCTTGAACGTGCAAACAAAGAAGTTGTAGGTACCTTTCAGCGGGAGCGTGATTACGGATTTATTCTGTGTGATAATCAGAAGTTCTCAAAAGATGTTTATATTTCTCCTAAAAATTCCAAAGGGATCCGCGATGGCGACAAGGTTGTTGCGGAGATCATTGATTATGGTGATGAAAGACATAAGCCGGAAGGAAAAATCTCAGAAAACCTTGGCAGCATGAATGCACCAGGTACAGATATCCTTGCGATTGTAAAGAGTTTTAATATTCCATCGGAATTTCCTGTCAAGGTGGTGAACCAGGCAATACGTGTGCCGGATCATGTGCAGGAGGCAGACCGGGATGGCAGAATGGATCTGACTCATCTTATGACAGTGACAATTGACGGAGAAGATGCGAAAGATCTGGATGATGCGGTTTCTCTTACAAAAGAGGGAAATATTTATCATCTTGGAGTTCATATTGCAGATGTGAGCAATTATGTGCAGGGCGGAAGTGCGCTGGACAAGGAAGCACTGAAGCGTGGAACCAGTGTATATCTGGCTGACCGTGTGATTCCGATGCTTCCGGAGAGACTGTCAAACGGAATCTGTTCCCTGAATCAGGGAGAGGAGCGTCTGACACTGAGCTGCCTGATGGAAATCGATGAAACCGGTACGGTAACAGATCATAAAATTGCTGAAACGATCATACGTGTAGACCGTCGTATGAGTTATAACCAGGTTCGCTGTATTCTTGAAGACGGAGATACGGAGACCAGCAGAGAGTATCAGGAATTTGTTCCGATGTTTTTCCTTATGAAAGAACTGTCTGCGCTGCTGAGAAGCAAGCGTCATAACAGAGGTTCCATTGATTTTGATTTCCCTGAGAGTAAGATCATTCTGAACGGTGCAGGACGGGCAATCGATGTAAAACCATATGAACAGAATGTCGCAACGCAGATAATCGAAGATTTTATGCTTATGGCAAATGAAACGGTAGCCAAAGAATACTGTAAAGGAGAGTATCCTTTTGTGTATCGTACACATGATAATCCGGATCCGGAAAAAGTAGAAAGTCTTCTTACACTTTTACGGCATCAGGGTGTAAAGGTGCAAAAAGCCAGAGAAGAGATCACACCGAAGGAAGTCCAGGAGATTCTTGAGCAGATACAGGGAATGCCAAATGAGACGATGATTAGCAGATTGATGCTGAGAACGATGAAACAGGCACGTTACACAACGGAATGCAGCGGACATTTCGGTCTGGCTGCAAGATATTACTGTCATTTTACATCTCCGATCAGAAGATATCCGGATTTACAGATTCACCGTATCATTCGTGATAATATAAGAGGAAGGCTGCAGAGGGAAGGAAAGACGGAACATTACCGGGAAATTCTGGAACACGTTGCGGAACAGTCCAGTGTATGTGAAAGACGTGCGCAGGAAGCAGAACGTGAATCTGACCGTATGAAGAAAGCAGAATACATGTCTTATCATCTGGGAGAAGTATTTGAGGGAATTATTTCCGGTGTTACAGCTTATGGATTTTATGTAGAACTTCCGAATACGGTGGAAGGCCTTGTTCATATAACTGCATTAACAGATGATTATTATGAATTTGATGAAGAAAATTATGAACTTCGCGGGGAACTTACAAAAAAAATCTACCATCTTGGACAGAAAGTCAGTGTAAGGGTGGCAGATGCAGACGCTATGAAGCGTACCGTAGATTTCACAGTAGTATAAAGATCTGTTCTGTTTCGAATAAGGGAGGTGTTGTTCATGGCAAAAAAGGCAGGAATGAAACTGATCGCAAACAACAAAAAAGCTTTTCATGACTATTTTATAGAAGATACCTATGAGGCAGGGATCGCACTTGCAGGAACAGAGGTGAAGTCACTTCGGGCAGGTAAATGCAGCATAAAAGAATCCTTTATCCGCGTGGAAAAAGGTGAAGTATATATCTATGGAATGCATATCAGCCCATATGAGAAGGGAAATATTTTCAACAAAGATCCGATGAGAGTAAGAAAACTCCTTCTTCACAGACATGAGATCAATAAGATAGAGGGCAGTCTGCAGGAAAAAGGACTGACACTTGTTCCGCTGAAGGTATATTTTAAAAACAGCCTTGTGAAACTTGAAATTGGTGTTGCACGCGGTAAGAAACTGTATGACAAGAGACAGGATATTGCGAAAAAAGATCAGCGGAGAGAAGCAGAGAGAGAATTTAAAGTCAGAAATCTGTAACTTTTCAGGGCTGTTCGCAGGTAATGAACAGTAACACTTTTAAAAAAGTATGAATTCGCAGACATTTTGTTGACAAGAATTTGATACTCTGTATAATTAAAATAGATAATGATTATTCAGTAGGTAACATTGTGAAAGAATGTTGTTATATAACTATTCCGCGACTAGAATAGGAGGAATTATATATGATCAGGAAAAGATATCTGGCAGCAATAGGACTTGCAGTTCTGGCAGTTGCAGTGTCAGGATGTGGGAAGAAAAATAATGGTGATTCTGTGGTTCAGGAAACAGTTTCCCCGACAGAAGTAGCTGTATCTCCGACAGCGACTCCTGAACTGGTGAATATGGAAGCAACTGTAGAGAAGAACGTGATGGGAGAAAAAACTTCCACTGCTTCAAAGGTAACAATCGTGAATAAGACAGGCTTTGAGATTGCTGCAATTTATATCAGAGAAACTCCGTCAGATGATGACGAATCAGAATCAGATGAGTGGGGAGATGACCTTGTAAACGGCATGTTCACATTAAAGAGCGGGGACAATGCGGTTTATTATTATGAAAAACCAAAATCATCATCCACTACATATGATATAAGGATTTCCTATACCGATGAAGAAAAAAACGAATGCTTTTTCAGAGAGCTTCCACTTGCGACGATCAAGCAGATCACGCTGCGTATGGACGGAAAGGATGAAGATGCCATTCCGTATGCAACTTATATGACAGCAAACAGTACGAAGGAAATTTCAACGCTGAAGGATGTTAAGAAGAGACTGGGACTTTCTTCAGATGATGATGAAGAGAACGATTCTGATACCCCGGCTCCGACAGAAGCACCGGATAATACAGATGACCCAAGTGCAGGTACAACTACTCCGGCGCCGACTGCCGCACCATCAGATAACAATGATGATCCGGGTAATGATGATCCGGGCAATAGCAATACCGGCGATGCTACGATCCAGAAAGCAGAAATGTATATCGGTATGCCTATAGATGAACTGGAAAGTGCAGTGGGCAGTGCGCAGTCTTCAGAATATGATGAAGATTCAGCAGCAGGAACTACAGGATATTATTACTATTCAAACTTCACAGTTTCGACTTCCGTTGATGAAGATGGAAACGAGATTGTTACGGGAGTATGGTAAATAATAACAGGAGGATAAATAATCTATGAAAAGAATACTACTGAAATTAAGCGGAGAGGCTCTTGCCGGAACCGAGAAAAAAGGATTTGATGAGGCAACGGTCATTGCTGTGGCAAAACAGATCCGTGAAGTTGCTGAAGAAGGTACACAGATTGGTATCGTGATCGGCGGAGGTAATTTCTGGAGAGGTCGTACCAGTGAGACGATCAACCGCAACAAAGCAGATCAGATTGGTATGCTTGCTACTGTGATGAACTGTATTTATGTATCTGATATCTGCAGATATCTGGGACTTAAGACAGAAATCTTTACACCATTCGTATGTGGAGCATTTACCAGCCTTTATTCCAAAGATGCAGTAGAAGAGGCGTTTGCGGAAGGAAAGATCCTGTTTTTTGCAGGTGGTACAGGCCATCCGTATTTCTCAACAGATACAGCTACTGTACTGAGAGCTGTTGAGATCGAGGCAGAAGCAATTCTTCTTGCCAAGGCAGTAGATGGTATTTATGACAGCGATCCGAAGCTGAACCCGAATGCAGTGAAATATGACGAGATTTCTATTGAAGAAGTTGTTGACAAGAAACTTGCAGCAATGGATCTTACTGCATCTATTATGTGTCTGGAACAGAAAATGCCAATGCTGGTATTTGGCCTGGAAGAGGAAAACAGCATTGTAAACGCTGTACATGGTAAATTTACAGGAACAAAAGTAACTGTATAATAAAAATAAAACCAGAGAAGGAGAATTCGATAATGGATGAGAGAGTTCAGAAATATGAGCAGAAAATGACAAAAACACTGGAAGGTTTTGAGGCAGAGCTGACAACGATCCGTGCTGGACGTGCAAATCCGCATATCCTTGACAAGATCACAGTAGATTATTATGGAAGCCCGACACCACTTCAGCAGGTGGCAAACATTACTGTACCGGAAGCAAGAATGATTCAGATCCAGCCATGGGAAGCAAGCCTGATCAAAGGTATTGAGAAAGCAATTCTTACTTCAGATCTTGGCCTGAATCCAAACAATGACGGTAAAGTTATTCGTCTGGTTCTTCCGGAACTGACAGAAGAACGTCGTAAAGAACTTGTTAAAGACGTAAAGAAAAAAGGCGAGGCAGCCAAAGTTGCTGTACGTAATGTTCGCCGCGATGCAAACGATGCATTCAAGAAACTTACAAAACAGGATGTTTCTGAAGATGAAGTAAAGGATCTGGAAGATGCAGTCCAGAAGCTTACAGATAAATTCATCAAGAAGATTGATGCAGCGGTTGAAGTAAAATCAAAAGAAATCCTGACAGTATAATCCATAGAAAGATAACTGTCGGGAAGGAGGGAGAGGGAGAGCCGCAAAAGGCTCTCTTTCTGTTCGCTCTGCGAAACGAGAGGAGAAATATAAGCATGGAGAATATGAAAGTTCCTAATCATATTGCGATTATTCTCGATGGAAATGGCAGATGGGCAAAAGCAAAAGGCATGCCGAGAGGATATGGCCATATCAAAGGCTGTGCCAATCTTGAGACTATTTGTGATGACATCAAAGATCTTGGGGTAAAATATCTTACCGTATATGCGTTTTCTACAGAAAACTGGAAGCGATCCAGAGAAGAAGTTGAGGGGCTGATGAAGCTGTTCCGCAGCTATCTTAAAAAATGCATGAAAAGTGCAGAAAAGAACCGTATGCGTGTAAAAATCATTGGAGATCCGACGGCATTTGCGCCGGATATCCAGGAAAAAATCAAACAGCTGGAAGAATTTTCAAAAGATTATGACGAGCTTTATTTTCAGATCGCACTGAATTATGGCAGCCGTGATGAAATTACACGTGGAATGCGAAAGCTTGCACAGGATGCAATCGATGGGAAAGTGGATCCTCAGAAAATTACGGAAGACACCATTTCCGGATATCTGGATACTGCAGATGTTCCGGATCCGGATCTGCTGATAAGAACCAGCGGAGAACAGAGACTGTCGAATTTTCTGATGTGGCAGCTGGCATATACGGAATTTTATTTTACAGATGTTCCGTGGCCGGACTTTGGCAAAGAAGACCTGATCAGGGCAATTGAAAAATACAATGGAAGAGACCGCCGTTATGGGGGCGTGAAGGAGGAATAAGGATGTTTAAAACACGACTCATAAGTGGCATTTTGCTTGTGATCGCGGCACTGCTTACGATCATAAGCGGCAATTATGTACTGTTTGTGACGCTGCTTTGTGTTTCTCTGCTTGGAATGCAGGAACTTTACAAGGCAATGGGTGTTCACAAAGAGCAGACAGTATTTCTGGAACTGGCCGGATATCTTGGCGCTATTTTGTATTATGCATCCCTGCTGCTGGGATTTGAGCGTTATGGAACGATGGCAATTCTGATCGCACTGATCCTGATCATGTTTGTTTATGTTTTTTCTTATCCGAAATACAATGCAAATCAGGTAATGGCAACTTTCTTCGGAGTGGTTTATGTTGCAGTGATGCTTTCCTTTATATTGCTCACACGAAATCTTCCGGATGGTAAATTTATTGTGTGGCTGATCTTCCTCTGTTCATGGGGATGTGATACCTGTGCTTATTGTGTTGGTATGCTGATCGGAAAACATAAGATGGCACCTGTTCTCAGTCCGAAAAAATCAATCGAAGGAGCGGTTGGAGGTGTTGCCGGTGCAGCACTTCTTGGTGTGATCTATGCAGCAGCAACACATGGTGCGATGCTTGAGTACGCAATCATTTGTGGTGTCGGAGCGTTGATCTCCATGGTTGGTGATCTTGCTGCTTCTGCAATCAAACGAAATCAGGGAATCAAAGACTACGGGAAACTGATTCCGGGTCATGGAGGAATCCTTGATCGTTTTGACAGTGTTATTTTTACAGCTCCTGTCATTTATTATCTGGCAAAAATGATTCTTGGTCTCTAAAAGGAGAATGCTATGAAAAAAATTGCAATATTAGGTTCTACAGGTTCGATTGGAACACAGACACTGGATGTTGTCCGTGCCAACGGAGATATTGAAGTTCTTGGAATCAGTGCAGGAAAGAATATTCAGAAACTGGAAGAACAGGTGAGAGAATTTTCACCGCGTCTTGTGGCTGTCTGGGATGAAACAGCTGCCCGTGAACTTGCATTGAAGATCCAGGATACAGATACAAGGGTTGTTGCAGGAATGGATGGCCTTCTGGAACTGGCGGCAATGCCGGAAACAGAAATCCTGGTGACTGCGATTGTCGGAATGCTTGGTATCCGTCCGACGATTGAAGCAATCCGTGCAGGCAAGGATATCGCACTTGCAAATAAAGAGACACTGGTAACGGCAGGTCATCTGATCATACCGATGGCAAAAGAATATGGTGTGAAGATACTTCCGGTAGACAGTGAACACAGTGCAATCTTTCAGGCATTGAACGGAGAACACAAAGCAGAGATTGACAAACTTCTGATCACAGCGTCAGGCGGACCTTTCCGTGGAAAAACAAGAAAAGACCTCGAAACAGTGACTCTGGAAGATACACTGAAACATCCGAATTGGGTAATGGGACAGAAGATTACAGTGGATTCGGCAACGCTGGTTAATAAAGGCCTCGAAGTGATGGAGGCAAAATGGCTGTTTGGTGTGGATCTGGATCAGATTCAGGTCGTAGTGCAGCCGCAGAGTGTCATACATTCTATGGTTCAGTTTAAAGATGGTGGAATCATTGCACAGCTTGGAACACCAGATATGCGTTTGCCAATTCAGTATGCTCTGTATTATCCGCACAGAAGATACCTGGATGGGGACAGACTTGATTTTGCAGAACTGGGACAGATTACGTTTGAAAAACCGGATATGGAAACCTTCCTGGGATTGCCGATGGCGATTCAGGCATCAAGAGAGGGTGGTTCCATGCCGACTGTATTTAATGCTGCGAACGAGCTTGCTGTAAGTAAATTCCTTCGCAGAGAAATACGATTCCTGGATATTTATGATATTATCGGACAGTCCATGGAGCGTCACAAAGTAATAGCGAAGCCGGAACTTGAAGAAATTCTGGCAGTAGAGAACGACACATATCAGTGGATTGAAAGCAGGTGGTAGATTGAAGATTCTGATTGCTGTAATTATTTTCAGTGCAATCATATTGTTTCATGAATTTGGACATTTTTTATTTGCAAAGCTGAACGGAATCAGTGTAACTGAATTTTCTCTTGGAATGGGTCCGAGACTTTTGAGTGTTCAGAAGGGAGAAACCAGGTACTCGCTGAAATTGCTGCCAATCGGCGGCTCCTGTGCGATGGTCGGGGAAGATACAGCGGAGGAAGATGTTCCGGGATCCTTTAATGCGGCATCTGTATGGGGAAGAATTTCCGTTGTTGCAGCCGGTCCGATTTTTAATTTTATCCTGGCATTTGTGCTTGCAGTGATCATTGTAGGCTTTGTCGGGTATGATCCGGCAGAGGTCATGGCAGTAGACGAATCTTCGGCTGCAGCTGAGGCAGGTCTGCAGACAGGCGATGTTATTACCAGTTATGATGGATACCATGTGGATCTGGCAAAGGATCTGTATGTTTATATGTATCTGAATGAACTTAAAGAGGGCGATGCAGTTGAAATGCAGGTTAAAAGAGACGGCAGGACAGAAACGATAACGTACACACCGGATGTATCTGTGCGTTATCTTCTGGGCTTTAACAGATCTGACGCCTCTTCTATGACTGTAGAATCGCTGATCGATGGAATGCCGCTGCAGGAGGCAGGTCTTAAGCCAGGAGATACGATTACTGCAATTAACGGAGTGGAGATCGCAGATGGAGAGGCATATGATGCTTATCTTGCAGAACATCCTCTTTCCAGTGAACCTGTTGAGATTACTTATGACAGAGACGGGCTGGACTATACTGCAACAATTACACCGAAAGAGTATCGAACACCACAGCTTGGATTTTCTTACAATCTTGGATACACGAAAACGTCAGGACTGAAGGTGCTGAAATATGGAGCACTTGAAATTAAATATATGATCAGAACGACAATCCTCAGCCTGAAAGAACTGGTGACAGGACAGCTTGGATTCCAGAATCTCAGCGGACCGGTTGGCGTTGTGGATGCCATTGGCACAACTTATGAAGAAAGTAAAAGTGAAGGAGTTTTGATGCTCTGGATGAATATGCTGAACATGGCAGTTCTGTTGTCAGCGAACCTTGGTGTTATGAATCTGCTTCCGCTTCCGGCACTTGATGGCGGCAGACTGGTATTTCTGGTTATCGAGGCAATCCGTAAAAAACCGATCAATCGTGAAATTGAAGGCAGGATTCATTTTGCAGGTCTGATGGCATTGATGGTGCTTATGGTAGTTGTTATGTATAATGATATTCTTAAGATTTTTTGATGATGTGAAATGTAATAACTGAGATGAGGGGACCGGCAAGGTCCCCTCATTTCAGTTATTTATTACCAGCTGCTTTCTGCTTCGTTGAGTTTTTCTTTAATACGGAAAGACAATTTGAAAAGTTTTCAAGCTTTTTCATAAATAATAACACCATCCTTTTTGATCTCTTTTTCCAGTTCATTTGAAATGGGTTTGTCTGCCTGCACAATATCAAACATTAGAAGAGAATGTATTTTTTCTTTGACATCCCAGTAAAAGCTGTCAAAATTTCCTCCGTATACGGCAATGTCTATATCACTTCGTTCAGTATTTGTCCCTCGTGCACGAGAACCGAATAATATGATCTTATCGATGGAATATTTTTGTGCAAAAAAAGAGAGTTCTCTTAAAACCCGATCTGGCAGATTATAGCTCATTTCTAACAGCCTCCATGTTAAAAAAATACAGTTAAATTCTTTTTTTAGCATAGCATATTTTTCCGGGATTAACAAGTATTGCAAAGTTGCTCCCACCACTTAAAAACTATATCGTTACTGTTCATTCCGTCCACTGCAACTGTCTAGCGACTGCCCAAATTGGACTTGCTATATGAATGCGAGTACTGTATAGTATAAAATGTAAGCAGTAATCTAAATTTTCTAATAAGCGATTTTTCAGGCAATATCTGCCATTGATTCCAAAGATAAAGATACAAAATTTCAAAGAGATTAAGTATTTGATAAAACTCGTCAAAATGTTATAATGTAGGTACAAAAAGGAGTTATATGAATAATACGATTTTTGATGATGTATTTCGTACAATGATCGAGAAGATGCCATATCTGGCAGTGCCGTTGATCAATGAAGTATTTCATACATCATATCCGGAAGATGTGAAGATCACACAGCTTCGTAATGAACATCAGCAGGAGAATGGAGAGATTATTACAGATTCCTGTCTGCTGATTGGAAAGAAAATGTATCATATCGAATGTCAGAGCACGGATGATACGACAATGGTTATTCGCATGATCGAGTATGATTTTGCAATCGGCATAGAACATGCAGAGAAACAGGGACGCAGATACAGAATAGAATTTCCAAAGTCTTGCGTACTATTTTTGAGAAGTTCTGGAAATACGCCGGATTATCTGGAAGCAGATGTGGTTTTTCCAGATGGAAATACATGCTTATATTCCATACCAACCATAAAAATGGCTGACTATACAAAAGACAGCATTTTTGAGAAAAATCTGTTAATGCTATTGCCGTTTTATATTATGAGATACGAGAAAAAAGGACATGACCTTAATAACAATCCGGAATTATTTCAGGTACTCTTAAACGAATACGAGGAAATTCGGATAAATCTGGAAAAAGAACTGACAGAAACAGGAAGATCGAAACTGTATACAGATCTGACGAAACTGATTGTAAAGATTGCAGATTATATTTTTCAAAAAGAAGAGGATGTCCGGAAAGGAATAGGTGAGATTATGGGAGGAAAAGTTCTGGAACTGGAATCTGAAAGACTTAAAGCAGAAGGACTTCAAGAAGGCATGATTGCTGGTGCAATTAAAACCTGTAAGAAATTTAAACTTGATCAGAAAGCAGCTATTAAAAATGTGATGGAAGAGTTTTCATTATCTGAAGAAGATGCCAGTAATTATGTGAAGAAATACTGGTAGTTTGCTATATAGTAGGATTTCTGTCGCCTTTTTCAATTTGTCTGAGATATACAGATGAAATGGAAAAATGCGGTTTGATAGCAGATATGTAAATGAAAATGGATAATATAATTTGAAGTCTATATCATTTAGAAAGGAAAATGCATAAACTATCCTAAGAGATTTTTACAGGAGAAATAAATGCGATTTCATGAAGATATTCGAGTACAACAGGAAAATGTTGATGAAGGGGAGTTAAAAGTCAGTGTTTTTACTGAGGATGGAATGCGGCCGGTAGAAAATGCACTGGTGCGAATATCTTATACAGGAGAAAGCGGAAAGATAATTGAGGAAGTAAGAACGGATTCTTCCGGGCAGACACCTGTTCTGGATGTAAAAACACCGCCGCTGGAATACAGTATGGAACCGACAGAAAATCAGCCATATGCAGAATATACGGTTCAGGTGCAGGCAGAAGGCTTTGAAAGAGCAGAGATCGCAGGGGTGCAGGTTCTTCCGTCGGTTACTGCAGAGCAGCCGGTAAAAATTGCATTTCAGGCAAATGCGGAGTTTAAGAGGTTTGTGATCGGCCCTCATACTCTGTGGGGTGAATATCCGCCAAAGATAGAGGAACCAGAAATCAAACCAGTGAATGAGAGTGGAGAAATTGTATTAAGCAAAGTTGTGATTCCGGAATATGTAGTTGTACATGATGGTTCTGTAAATGACACAACAGCGCCGGATTATTATGAACGCTACAAAGATTATATCAAGAATGTTGCCAGCAGTGAGATTTATGCGACCTGGCCGGAGGATACGATCCGTGCGAATGTTCTGGCAATCATGTCATTTACGTTAAACAGAGTTTATACAGAGTGGTACCGGAATGTTCACTAATTCGGTATTGCAGGAACATTCAGTTTGATGAGTTATGTATTAAAGTTCATGGGAAAAACGCTTATACCATAGAGAATAACAAGAATAGGGAAGATTAAAGAACTGCCCAAATTGGACTTGCCATATGAATGTAAATGCTATATAGTATAAGATATAAGCAATAATCTAAATTTTCTATAAACGATTTTTCAGGCAGTATCTGCCACTGATTCCAAAGATAAAAATACATAATTTCAAAGAGATTAAGTATTCAATAAAACCCGTTAAAATGCTATAATGTAAGTACAAAAAGGAGTATTATATGAATAATACGATTTTTGATGATGTGTTCCGTACAATGATCGAGAAGATGCCATATCTGGCAGTACCGCTGATTAATGAGGTATTCCATACATCATATCCGGAGGATGTGAAGATCACACAGCTTCGTAATGAACATCAGCAGGAGGATGGAGAGATCATTACAGATTCTTGTCTGCTGATCGGAAAGAAAATGTATCATATTGAATGCCAGAGTACAGATGATATGACAATGGTAATTAGAATGATTGAGTATGATTTTGCAATCGGCATAGAACATGCAGAGAAACAGGGACGCAGATACCGGATAGAATTTCCAAAGTCCTGCGTACTATTTCTGAGAAGTTCTGGAAATACGCCGGATTATCTGGAAGCAGATGTGGTTTTTCCAGATGGAAATACATACTTATATTCCATACCGACTATAAAAATGGCTGACTATACAAAAGACAGCATTTTTGAGAAAAATCTGTTAATGTTGTTGCCGTTTTATATTATGAGATACGAGAAAAAAGGACATGATTTTAATAACAATCCAGAATTATTTCAGGTACTCTTAAATGAATACGAGGAAATTCGGATAAGTCTGGAAAAAGAACTGACAGAAACAGGAAAATCGGAGCTATATACAGATCTGACGAAACTGATTGTAAAGATTGCGGATTATATTTTTCAAAAAGAAGAGGATGTCCGGAAAGGAATAGGTGAGATAATGGGTGGAAAAGTTCTGGAACTGGAATCTGAAAGACTTAAAGCAGAAGGAAAAGCGATCGGTCAGGCTCAGGGAGAAAATCGATTGGGAAGTCTGATTACTCGACTGATTCAAGATCAGAGAACTGAAGAAATTCCAGTTGTATCAGTAGATCCTAAGCGACGTGAACAGTTATATAAAGAATATAATCTTTAAAATGTATTGGTGTGATACAGGTGAAATTGATTACTATGGTTTCAAAGGCAGCAGCTGTGAACAAGGTTGCTGCCTTTAGATATAGCGATAAAAATTAAGAAATGGAAGTAAAAAAATTTTAGATAAGAAATATAAAATGAAGGAGCCGGCAGATGCGTGATCCGTATCTTTATAAAGATTATGATATAGACCGTAAACTTTTTGAAGATAATGCAGCATATGTAAGAACTGCTCTTGTAGCTTATAATGCTTTCTTTTCGGACGGCGCAGATTTTTCAAAAAAAGAATACCTTCAACGAATAGTATATGATGCGTTAAGAGAATGAGAATGCTCGGAAAGGAATAGGTGATATTATGGGTGGAAAAGTTCTGGAACTGGAATCTGAAAGACTTAAAGCAGAAGGACAGGCAATTGGCCGTGCAGAGGGAGAAGTAGAATAACTGGAAGGGGCTGTCGGGAAATAGACAGTTCTAAGAGAGGGAGGGTGTGACTCATACCAAGTCACACCCTCCCCAAATTTT
>NZ_CAKROJ010000004.1 GCF_934372025.1 uncultured Blautia sp. | reverse complement strand
GGATTCGAACCTGCGGCCTCCTGGTCCCAAACCAGGCGCTCTAGCCAAGCTGAGCCACACCCCGTTAACGGTATTTAGTTGTTTGCGTTTTTGCTATGTCGCTCAACGCAAGACATATTATATTATAGCAAAATACAAATGTCAACAGGTTTTTTAAACTTTTTTTTGTTTTTTTTCGAAAAGTTCAAAAAACCCTGAATTTTCAAGGGTTTCAGGACGAAAAAAATTTAAAAAATTGTCCTGAAAAGTGGGAAAACGATCAAAATTTATGAGAAATCATGTAGAAATAAAAGTTCATCCTGTTGGAAAAAAGAGTAAAGAATGTTACAATAAAAAACAGCTTTCAGCATGAAAATAATGAAATAATGAATGTTAAGGAGAAGTATGATGAACGTACAGGAATTTCAGAATAAATTAAAAGAAGTGCAGGAAATTGCGAAACAGAATGATAATACATTAATGGCAGCAGAAATCAGAGCTGTATTTGACGGATGTGATCTGGATAAGAGTCAGCTCCTGGGGGTTCTGAAATATCTGACCTCTCAGGGGATTGTTATTGAAGGAATGGAAAACGCAGGGGACAATGCAAAAGAACCTGAAAAGAAGAAAATTCCGCTTACGGAAGAGGAGAAAGCTTATTATAAGCAATATTTAGAAGAATTGCCAGAATTAACCGGGCTTGATATGAAAAGTATGTTTGAGGCTCTTGCAGCAGGTGAATCGAATGCTTTTCAGGAACTTGTTTCCTATTATATGAAGAATGCAGCAGAGATGGCAGTAGAAATGAATATTGAAGAGATGCAGCTGGCAGATCTGATTCAGGAAGCCAATCTGTGCCTTATTCAGACCCTGGGAAATGCCGGTGAGGAGCTTCGGGACGAAGCATGGCTTCTGGGAGAACTGAAGAGAGGACTGCAGCTTGTCATCGAAGAACAGACTCAGAGAAAATTTGAAGATGACAGTCTTGTTGCCCGCGTAGAGAAACTTGAGAAGGATGTACGAGATCTGAATGATGGAGAAGATGAAAAAAATGCATTCACAATAGATGAGCTGGCAATCATTCTTGACATGAAAGTGGATGAAATTCGAGATATTCTTCGTCTGACGGGTGATGACAAATAGAGGAAAATACTGTGGTCAGGAAATATTGTGAACGGGGTGTCATAATTGCCATGAGAGTTGAAATATGTCGATTTTTATGATAGGATAGTAATATGCGGGAGGTATTTTTATGCAAATCAGAGAATCGGCGGAGGATTACCTGGAGGCAATCCTTATTTTATCAAAAAAGGGCGGAGGCGTTCGCTCTGTTGATATAGCTACAATGCTTGGGGTATCGAAGCCAAGTGTCAGCCATGCGATGAAGCTTCTCAGAGAGGATGCTTATATTGCCATGGACCGTTATGGAACCGTGACACTCTTGGAAAAAGGAGCAGAGATCGCAAACAGAATCTATGAGCGTCATATGGTTCTTACAAAGATGCTGGAAGGGCTTGGAGTGAGTAATGAAGTGGCCAGAGCAGATGCCTGCAAGATGGAACATGACATCAGTAATGAAAGCTTTGAAAAGATCAAAGCACATCTGAAAGCCAAAAATGAAATCTGAACAGATTTCAGAAAAGACAGAAAATGTCTGTCAGAGAAGAAAATAATAAAAGAGGTTATCTTGAGGAAGGGCGGAATAGATCCATTCTGATCAGGATAACCTCTTTTTATGTAATAGGAAATTACTCCGTAATGTTCCTATTACACAAAAAATTATTAAAAGAATATGTTTCAGACTGCAGATGAAGCTTTCTGAGGCAGCTGTGCAAGGATGATCGCGACAAACATCAGGACACATCCAAGAATTTCACGACCACTTAAACTCTGACCAAGGATGAGCCATCCTGCAATAACTGAAATACAGGATTCCAGACTCAGAATCAGGGAAGCTATTGTAGGGTTCATGTTTTTCTGCCCAACGATCTGAAGTGTATAGGCTACACCACAGGACATAATGCCTGCATAGAGAATCGGTATTTTTGCAGCGAACAGTCCGGTGAGAGTTGGATTTTCAAAAAGCAGTGCCGGGATGCCGGACAGGATACCAGCGACCAGAAACTGAATACAGGACATTTTGACACCGTCTGTAAGCGGTGAAAAATGATCGATCACCAGAATATGCAGGGAAAAAAGGAATGCGCAGACCAGCACCAGCAATTCTCCTTTTCCTACAGCAAAACCTTCTCCCGGAGTCAGACACAGGAGGTAGAGTCCGGAGAGTGAAAGAATGACGGCAATCCAGATGAAAGGACTGCATTTTTTCTTAAGGAAGATTCCAATTATCGGGACAATGATAATGTAACAGGCTGTAATAAAACCAGCTTTTCCAACAGTTGTATATTTGATGCCGAGCTGTTGAAAATTACTTGCCAGACAGAGCAGGACACCACAGCAGATACCTCCGATGATCAGAGTCCGGCGGTCAGATGGGCTGGAAATTTTTTTCTTTTCCTCAACAGGTTGTTTTTTGTCCAGAAGCCAGATAACAGGCAAAAGTGTCAGGGAACCGATCAGACATCGGACTGCATTAAAAGTAAAAGCACCTATATAGTCCATACTTACGCTCTGCGCAACAAAAGCAACGCCCCAGATAGTGGCTGTCAGCAAAAGCAGCAGAGAGTTTCTGATCGGGATTTTTTCTTTGTTCATAATAATGTGTTCTCCTCATAGTTGTTTAAATGTCAATATTTATACATTATACTGCATAACAATAGAACGTTAAAGAAAAATTTACGTAATAGGAATATTACGGAGTAATTTCTTATTACACAAAAAGAGCTCTGCTTTTGTGCAGAGCCCTTGAGAATTTTAAGCTTATAAGAAGATATATTTCAGAACAAATAAAATGGCGAGAATATACATCAGAAGGCTGATCTTCTTTTCTTTTGCTTTTCCTGTGATCAGGTTGATCACTACATAAGAGATAACTCCCATGGAGATACCTTCGGAAATACTGTACATAAATGGCATAGCAATGATTGCGATGAAACAAGGAATTGCTTCTGTCATATCATCAAAGTCAATTTTTGTAACAGATGTCAGCATCAGGAAACCAACGATGATCAGTGCCGGTGCTGTTGCAAATGAAGGAATTGCCAGGAAAATCGGTGAAAGCAGAAGAGAAAGTGCAAACAGAATAGCAGCTACCATGGAGGTAAGTCCGGTACGTCCGCCTTCCGCTACACCAGAGGCACTTTCTACAAAGGTTGTAACGGTGGAAGTACCACACATAGCACCTACGGTTGTTCCGATCGCATCGGAGAGAAGAGCACCTTTGATTTTAGGAAGCTTACCTTCTTTGTCAAGCATGTCTGCTTTGGAAGCAACACCGATCAGAGTTCCCAGGGTATCAAACATATCTACAAACAGGAATGCAAACATGATGACTACAAAATCCAGTGAGAACACGATGGAGAAGTCCATTTTCATAAGGGTCGGAGCCATACTTGGCACGGAAATTCCATTTGAAAAATCCGGAAGCAGGCTGTAGAATCCAAGCTCTGCATCTGGTACATACAGATGAGTCAGCTGGCAGATAATACCGAGTACCCAGGTGATCAGGATGCCCCAGAGGATGCCTCCTTTAACGTTTTTGGCAAGAAGCACTGCTGTGATCAGGATGCCGATCAGCGCAAGTAGTACAGTGATTCCCTGAGAGGAAAAAGTTCCGTCTGCTACAGAAGCTTTAAAGGAAAAAATACTTACCAGGG
Organism: uncultured Blautia sp.; assembly: GCF_934372025.1. Taxonomy (GTDB): domain Bacteria; phylum Bacillota; class Clostridia; order Lachnospirales; family Lachnospiraceae; genus Blautia_A. The sequence goes on along the minus strand of NZ_CAKROJ010000004.1, from coordinate 95,776 downwards.
TGGAGTCATTTCCCACAACGATCTTTGCATTCTGAAGGCCGATAAATGCGATGAAAAGGCCGATTCCTACGGATACTGCATGTTTCAGGTTCATCGGAATGGAGTTGAAGATCGCTTCACGTACATTGGTGAGGGAAAGAAGGATGAAAATGATACCTTCTGCAAATACAGCAGCGAGTGCCTGCTGCCAGGTGTATCCCATACCAAAAACTACTGTGTAGGTAAAGTATGCGTTCAGGCCCATTCCAGGAGCAAGAACGAAAGGATAATTTGAAAGAAGAGCCATCAGGCAGGTTGCAATAAATGAGGAAAGTGCGGTGGCGGTAAAGACAGCACCGCGGTCCATTCCAGAAGCCGCCAGGATGTTCGGATTAACAGCCAGGATGTAGGCCATTGTCATAAAGGTTGTGATTCCGGCCATAACTTCAGTTTTGACGTCCGTGTGGTTTTCTTTCAGGTGAAAAAGTTTCTCTAGATTCATAGTAGTACCCCCTTCATATGGTGCACGGTCTGTGCACTAAAAAATTTTATTTCCGGAAACATATTTTCCGGTGATGCAGTTGTCATCTGATAGATAGATCAGTCTTTCCAGTCGTTCTCTTGCCGTCAGTGGCTGAGGATGCCGGAGTCGACTGTCATCCAGAATCAATGCATCAAACTCATAGTCTTCCGCGAAAGTACCAACTTTTCCGAAAAAAGCTCCTCCGCCCATGGTTGCCATATAGAAGGCTTCCTCAAGGGAGAGTGGCTGCAGAGAATTGTCTACAAGCCGCCAGCGAAGTTTGGATACCTGAATAGTATCTGCAATTGCCCGGAGCATGGAAAGAGAATGTCCACCGGCAATATCTGTGCCGAGTCCGATATGAAGTCCTTTTTCGAGATATCGTCTTGTCGGAGCGATACCGGAAGAGAGATTGGTATTGGACTGTGGACAGTGAGCGATAAATACGCCTCGTTCTTTCATAAGAGAAAGCTCAGCGTCGGAACTGTAGACGCAGTGTGCCATGATCGTAGGACACTGCTTACCGCCAAACAGACCGAACTGATCGTAGGCTTCTCCATAGAAAGAAGTACCTGGACATAATTCTTTTACCCAGGCGATCTCGCTCAGGTTTTCGGAAAGGTGAGACTGTACCGGAAGACGGTAAGTTCTCTGGATTTCTGCCAGTCTGGTCATGAGTTCATCTGTACAGGAAGGGGTGAAGCGTGGGGTGAGAATGGGTTTGACATTCTCGTATTTTCCTGCGATGTCATTGAGCCAGCGGACGGTATCCGTTGCTGAAACAACAGCACTTTCTTCCTGGAGAGATGCGGAGCCGTTGCGGTCCATATTCACCTTGCCGATGAATGTTTTGAGACCGGTTTCTTCCATCAGGTCCATCAGAAGTTCTGTTGCGGCTACATGTAAGGTGCCGAAAATGGAAGCACGGGTAGTCGCACTTTTTTTGAGATCTTCGGCAAAAATTGAATAAGCTTTAGCTGCATAATCCAGGTCGGAATAACGGGATTCCTCTGGAAATGTGACAGTATTCAGCCAGTCCAGCAGTTCAAGATCCATATACATGCCGTGAAAGGCATACTGCGGAGCATGAAGATGCAGATCATTCATTCCGGGGATGATCAGATAATTGCTGAAATCCTGACATGGAATGCCGTGAAACTGTGCCGGAAGTTCAGGAAAGACTCCGACTGTCCGTCCGTTCCTGCAGACGATATAAGCGTCTTCAAGACAGGTCAGATGTTGGGAGTCTGTGCTGAAACATACAGCGCCCCTGAGGGCAAATGTGGTTGGATTTTTGGTCATAAAAGCTACCTCCTTTTGACTGACGGAACATTTGAACAGACAAAAAAACCACCGAATATTTTTGCCCGACAAGTTCCGTAAAAGAACTTATAGGCAACTATTACGGTAGTTGGTAGAGACGTCCAACCAATTATGGACCTATATAAGTTTGATAGTACTGTTTAGATTACTGTTAACAAGTTGCTGTGAACCGTAACTTGTTCATAAAATAATTATAAAATAAGAAAAGTTTTCTGTCAATTATAAATCTGAAAATTATATAAATTATATGAAAAATTATATGAAAAACCCGGCAGTCAGGGGGAAAAAGACTGCCGGGAAAAGAGAGAAAACAATTATTTGTTATTTTTGTTTTTTTCAACTTCCAGTAATTTCATTGCACGAACCTTGAGCGGAAGACCAAACAGAGTAATGAATCCGTCTGCATCGTGGTGATCATACATATCACCTGTTGTAAAGGAAGCAAGAGATTCATTATACAGGCTGTACGGGGAAGTAGTTCCTGCTTTGATGATATTGCCTTTGTAAAGTTTGAATTTAACTTCACCTGTCACATATTTCTGAGTGGACTCTACAAATGCCTGAATTGCTTCACGAAGTGGTGTGAACCATTTTCCTTCATATACGACCTGAGCAAACTGGCTGCCAAGTTTTTTCTTTGTTTCCATGGTGTCACGGTCGAGGATCAGTTCTTCCAGCTGCTCATGAGCTGCCATCAGGATTGTTCCGCCAGGAGTTTCATAAACACCACGGGATTTCATTCCTACAACACGGTTTTCTACGATATCGATGATACCGATTCCGTTTTCACCGCCAAGACGGTTCAGTTCGGTGATGATCTCGGATACCTTCATTGCTTTTCCGTTAAGTGTTTTCGGAACACCTTCTTCAAATGTCATGGTTACTTCTGTTTCCTTATCAGGAGCTTTTTCAGGAGTCACACTTAAGACAAGCATGTCATCATAGTTTGGTGCCTGAGATGGGTCTTCCAGTTCCAGTCCTTCATGGCTGATATGCCATAAGTTACGGTCACGGCTGTAGCTGTGGCTTGCATCAAATGGAAGATCGATTCCATGAGCTTTACAGAATGCGAGCTCGTCATCACGGGACTGCATGGTCCATACATCGGTCATACGCCATGGAGCAATGATCTTGATATCCGGAGCCAGGGCTTTGATGCCGAGTTCAAAACGGATCTGGTCATTACCTTTACCTGTAGCACCGTGGCAGATAGCAACAGCATTTTCTTTACGGGCAATTTCGACAAGTTTTTTTGCGATTGCCGGACGAGCCATAGAAGTTCCGAGCAGATATTTGTGTTCATATACAGCGCCTGCCTGTACACATGGCATAATGTAGTTGTCACTGAAATCGTCAACGATGTCTTCGATATATAATTTGGAAGCTCCGGAAAGTTTTGCTCTTTCATCAAGACCATCCAGTTCGTTACCCTGTCCGCAGTTTACGCAGCAGCAGATAACTTCGTAATCAAAGGTTTCTTTCAGCCACGGGATCAGTGCTGTGGTGTCCAGACCACCTGAGTATGCAAGTACAACTTTTTCTTTCATAATGGAATCCTCCTGTAAATTAACGTTCTGCACTTGGCAGATATAAAAATCTTTGTTATTATAGATAAAAGCTTTTGCTTTAGCATGATTAAGTACTAAAACTGTGAAACTTTATACCATTGTGCGTTTCGATAGATGTAATATACAACACAATTTATAAATATGCAATAGGAAATTGAAAAAAAGTTAAAAAAATATTTTTTACAGTACAATCTATAATAAGAAGAAATTAATAAATGTACAATGAAATCCAGAGATGAGATGAGAAATACATCAAAATTGTATATTGCATAATATGCATAAAAGATGTATAATCATTAAAAAATATGTATATGTGATTCAGGAGGAGAGAAAAAATGATCAAAGCAGGAATCATTGGAGCAACCGGTTATGCAGGAAATGAACTTGCAAGACTGCTCCTTGGACATAAAGAAGTAGAAGTAGCGTGGTACGGTTCAAGAAGTTATATCGATCAGAAATATGCAGATGTTTATCAGAATTTTTTTAAACTGATCGATGCAAAATGTATGGATGATAATATGGAAGCCCTTGCAGATGAAGTGGATGTGATCTTTACAGCAACTCCACAGGGGCTTTGTGCATCTCTTGTTAATGAAGAAATTCTTTCCAAAGCCAAAGTGATTGATCTGAGTGCGGATTTCCGTATTAAAGATGTAAAGAAATATGAAAAATGGTATGGGATAGAACACAAAGCACCTCAGTTTATTGAGGAAGCTGTTTACGGGTTATGTGAGATTAACAGAGAGGACGTTAAGAAAGCAAGGCTGATCGCAAATCCGGGATGTTATCCAACCTGTTCAACGTTATCTGTTTATCCGCTTCTCAAAGAAGGGCTGATCGATCCGAATACTATTATCATTGATGCAAAATCCGGTACATCAGGAGCAGGAAGAGGAGCCAAGGTGGCAAATCTTTACTGTGAAGTAAATGAAAATATCAAAGCATATGGTGTGGCAACACACCGTCATACACCGGAGATTGAAGACCAGCTGGGATATGCATGTGGTCAGGAGGTTCTGATCAATTTTACTCCACATCTGGTTCCGATGAACAGAGGAATTCTTATTACTGCCTATGCATCTCTTAAGAAAGAAGTTTCTTATGAAGAGGTAAAGGCCGTATATGATAAATATTATGAAAATGAGACGTTTGTACGTGTGCTTGACAAAGATGTATGTCCGCAGACCAAATGTGTGGAAGGTAGCAACTATGTGGATGTTAACTTCAAGATCGATCCGAGAACAAAACGTGTCATTATGATGGGTGCGATGGACAATCTTGTAAAAGGTGCAGCAGGACAGGCAGTACAGAATATGAACCTGATGTTTGGCTTTGATGAAGCAGAGGGTCTGCATCAGATTCCAATGCTCCCATAAAATAAAAATCCGGGAATGTATTCAGTATATTGAGGAGGAGTATATTATGAAGATTATTACAGGCGGAGTAACAGCAGCAAAAGGCTTTCAGGCGGCATCGACAGCAGCCGGGATCAAATATCAGGGAAGAACAGATATGGCAATGGTCTACAGCGAGAAACCGTGTGTAGCTGCAGGAACTTTTACAACAAATATTGTAAAAGCGGCTCCAGTCAAATGGGATCAGGAAATTGTATATAAGCATCCGAATGCACAGGTGATCATCTGCAACAGTGGTATTGCAAATGCATGTACTGGTGAAGAAGGATTCAGTTATTGTCGTGCCACAGCGAAGGCAGCAGCAGAGACACTGGGTGTGGATGAAAACAGTGTTCTTGTCGCATCTACCGGTGTTATTGGAATGCAGCTTCCAATCCAGAAACTGTCAGATGGTGTCAAAGCAATGGCTCCGAAGCTTCAGGGATCTCTGGAGGCCGGAAATGAAGCTGCCAAAGCGATCATGACTACTGACACAAAAGAAAAAGAGGTTGCTGTGGAGATAGAGATCGGAGGAAAGACTGTTACGATCGGTGGTATGTGTAAAGGCTCAGGAATGATCCATCCGAATATGTGTACCATGCTTGGATTTGTTACAACTGATATATGTATTTCCAAGAAACTTCTTCAGGAAGCTCTGAGTCAGGATGTAAAAGATACCTATAATATGGTATCAGTTGACGGAGATACCTCCACAAACGATACAGTACTTCTTCTGGCAAACGGAATGGCAGAAAATCCGGAGATCAATGAGAAAAATGAAGATTATCAGAAATTCTGTGAGGCACTGAATTATATCAATACTACACTTGCCAAGAAGATTGCCGGTGACGGAGAGGGCGCTACTGCACTGTTTGAGGTGAAGATTATCGGAGCAGAAAGCAAGGAACAGGCAGTGACCCTGAGTAAATCAATCGTTACATCTTCTCTTACAAAAGCAGCAATTTATGGACACGATGCAAACTGGGGAAGAATTCTCTGTGCAATGGGATATTCCGGAGCTCAGTTTGATCCGGAAAGAGTAGATCTTTACTTTGAAAGCAAGGCAGGTAAGATCCAGATCATCGAGAATGGTGTGGCTGTTGATTACAGTGAGGAAGAAGCAACCAGAATTCTGTCAGAAGACGCGGTAACAGCAATTGCAGATGTAAAGATGGGTGACTGCACGGCAACAGCATGGGGCTGTGATCTTACATATGATTATATCAAGATCAATGCAGACTACAGATCATAAGTTTTTTTAAGAATATAAACCGAGGAGAAATGGAAAAATGGTAAATCAGAAATATCTGGACAAAGCAGAGACTCTTATTGAAGCACTTCCTTATATTCAGCGTTTTAACAGAAAGATCGTGGTCGTTAAATACGGCGGAAGTGCAATGCTGGATGATGAACTCAAAGCGAATGTTATTAAAGATGTGGTTCTTTTGAAATTGATCGGATTTAAACCAATTATTGTTCATGGTGGCGGCAAAGAAATCAGCCGCTGGGTAAATAAAGTGGGAATGGAACCGCGCTTTGTCAATGGTCTTCGTGTGACAGACAAAGATACTATGGAGATCGCAGAGATGGTTCTTGCAAAAGTAAACAAAGAACTGGTTTCGCTGGTTGAATCTCTCGGTGTGCAGGCCGTTGGTATCAGCGGAAAGGATGGCGGGCTTCTTCAGTGTCACAAAAAACTTTCCAAGGGCGAAGATATCGGATATGTGGGAGATATTGAAAAGGTAAATCCGAAGGTGCTCCAGGATCTGCTGGAAAAAGATTTTCTTCCGATCGTATTCCCGATTGGTTTCGACACAAACTTTGATTCCTATAATATTAATGCAGACGATGCTGCATGTGCGATCGCTGAGGCAGTTCATGCTGAAAAGCTTGTATTCCTGTCCGATATCGAAGGCGTATACAAAGATAAAGATGATCCGGATACGCTGATATCTGAACTGCATGTGCATGAGGCAGAAAAACTTATCGGTGACGGATATGTTGGCGGAGGAATGATTCCGAAGCTGCAGAACTGTATCGATGCGATCGAAGAAGGCGTAAACAGAGTACATATTCTGGATGGTCGTATTCCGCACAGCCTCCTTCTGGAAATCTTTACAAATAAAGGTATTGGTACTGCTATTTTAAGAGAAGATGGAGAGAGATATTATGATGAGCATGAATGATCAGATGAATCATGCGGAAGAAAATATTCTGCATACATATAATCGTTTTCCAGTTGTGTTTGATCATGGAGACGGCTGTTATCTTTATGATACAGAGGGCAAAAAATATCTTGATTTTGCAGCCGGAATTGCGGTAAATGCACTGGGATATCATTATCCGGGATACGATGAGGCGCTGAAAGCACAGATTGACAAGCTGACTCATATTTCTAATCTTTACTATAATGAGCCAATGAGTGAGGCCGGAGAAAAGCTGATCAAAGCCAGCGGTCTCTGCAAAGCTTTTTTTACCAACAGTGGAACTGAAGCAATCGAAGGCGCTCTTAAGGCAGCACGTAAATATGCTTATACTAAATATGGAAAAGAAGCACAGAAATATGAGATCATTGCCATGAACCATTCTTTCCATGGAAGAAGTATGGGAGCGCTCTCAGTGACAGGAACAGAGCATTACAGAGAGCCATTTGAACCATTGATCGGTGGAGTGAAATTTGCTGATTTCAATAATCTGGACAGCGTTAAAGCACAGATTACAGATAAGACCTGCGCGATCATTACAGAAGTTGTTCAGGGAGAAGGCGGAATTTATCCTGCTCAGAAAGAGTTTCTGGAGGGGCTTCGTGCACTTTGTGATGAAAAGGACATTATCCTGATCTTTGATGAGATTCAGTGTGGTATGGGTCGAACCGGATATTACTTTGCATGGCAGGCATACGGTGTAAAACCGGATGTGATGACCTGTGCCAAAGCACTTGGCTGTGGTGTTCCGGTTGGAGCATTTGTTCTTGGAGAAAAGGCAGCAGCAGCATCCCTGGTTCCGGGAGATCATGGAACTACTTATGGTGGAAATCCGTTTGTATGTGCAGCAGTCAGCAAAGTATTTGATATTTTTGAAAAAGACAGTATTCTGGACAATGTTCAGAAGCTTACACCATATCTGGAGGAAAAACTGGACGCACTTGTGGATAAATATCCGATAGTTGCAGCCCGTCGTGGAAAAGGATTTATGCAGGGACTGGTGATCAGAGAAGTAACTGTGGGAAGCATTGTGACGAAGGCCCTGCAGAACGGTCTGCTGGTCATTTCAGCAGGAAGTGATGTGCTTCGTCTTGTTCCGCCGCTTGTTATTACAAAAGAAAATATTGATGAAATGATTGAAAAATTAGAAAAGAGCCTGGCATAATTGCCGGGCTCTTGCTGCGTATGGTTATTTCTTACTGTTTAAATTAATATGATTCTTAATTGCTTCGAAGCTTTCAGAACTGATCACATGCTCCATTTTGCAGGCATCACTGGCTGCAATGGCAGAATTTACACCAAGTCTTTCCAGCCATTCAGAAAGGAAGAGATGACGTTCGTAGATTTTTTCTGCAATTTCACGGCCTGTATCAGTAAGATAAAGATATCCTTCAGGGGATACAGTGATTTGATTGGCTTCACGAAGTTTCTTCATAGCTACACTGACACTGGATTTTTTGAAACCCAGTTCGGTGGCAACGTCTACGGAACGTACAACCGGATGTGATTTGCTTAAGATAAGAATTGTTTCCAGATAGTTTTCGGCAGATTCGTTTGTATGCATTCCTTACACCCCAATTTCTGTTAATGATAAAAATAAAAACTTATTTTGTTGCTTTAAAATTCAGAGTTTCTATCCGAATTCGTATTATTTCTATAATATCATATTTTCACGAAAGGAACAATAAAAAAGCGTAAAAGAAAGGCATTCTTGAATGTTTGTGCAGTCCTGAGTTACACACAACGAATAAAAGTTTTATACAACGAAAAAAAGTACTTGACAGCTTACAAACGTTAGCATATACTAACCATGAAAGAAAAAGTAAGAGATGTTTAACTGTGGGAATTTTTAGTAAAGAAATTTTTTCTCAATAAAACAGAAAGCGAGCTGATGCATATGATGCCTATTACAATGGCAGGAATCGGAGAAAAATGTAAGATTCACAAGGTTGGTGGAAATGAAGAAACACGACGTTTTCTGGCAAATCTCGGATTTGTCGCAGATGCAGATATCAGCGTTGTTTCCGCAATTGGCGGGAATTTAATCGTGAATATCAAGGATGCACGTGTGGCAGTTAATTCAGATATGGCAAAACACATATTTATATAAAATCTATAAGTAAAGGAGACAGAACAATGACTTTAGGTGATGCAAAGGTCGGAAGTACAGTTGTCGTAACTAAAATTGAAGGAGACGGCGCGTACAAACGTCGTATCATGGATATGGGAATCACAAAAGGAAGTGAACTTTATATCAGAAAGGTTGCTCCGCTTGGAGATCCGGTAGAGATTACTGTGAGGGGTTATGAGTTATCCGTAAGAAAAAACGATGCTCAGTGCGTACAGGTGAGATAATGTAACTGTTCACAGGTAATATTCTGCGAACGGAGTGAACAGTAACGAGATAATTGCTGCCTGAGCAGCAGTGTTCTGTACATATTATGAAAAAATGCAACTGTGAAAAAGAAGAACGCAGTTACAGATAAGAGGGATTAAGGAGGTAAGAAAAAATGGCAATAAAAATTGCACTTGCCGGCAACCCGAACTGTGGTAAAACAACAATGTTCAACGCATTAACGGGCGCTAACCAGTATGTAGGAAACTGGCCGGGAGTTACTGTAGAGAAAAAAGAAGGTAAGTTAAAGGGAAAAAGAGGAAAAGGCGAGGAAATTATCGTAACAGACCTTCCTGGTATTTATTCTCTTTCACCATATACACTGGAAGAGGTAGTCAGCCGTGACTATATACTCAAAGAGAATCCAGATGTGATCATTGACCTTGTAGATGCAACAAACATCGAGCGTAACCTGTATCTGACAACACAGCTGATCGAGACAGGCGTGCCGGTTGTAATAGCACTGAATATGGCAGATCTTCTTGAAAAAAGAGGAATCAAGATCGATACAAAGCGTCTCTCCATGCTGCTTGACTGTCCGATTATTGAGACATCAGCACTGAAGGGTGAGGGGCTTGACAAGCTGATTGATGAGGCTGTAAAGACTGCAAAAAAGAGCAGCGTGGATCTTCCGAAAGAAATTTTCACCAAGGAAATGGAAACTGCCATAACTGCTGTAAAAGATATTCTTCCATCTTCTGTTACAGAAGATAAGAAGAGATGGTATGCTGTTAAATTCCTTGAAAATGATGAAAAGGTAAAAGAAGCCATGAAGCTTTCAGCTTCCGGACAGTCTCTGGTTGATGCCAGACGTCAGGAACTGGAAAAACAGCATGACGATGATATGGAAAGTATTGTAACAGATGAACGATACAAATTTATCCAGAAGATCGTTAACACAACTGTTAAGAAAGCAAAAGACAAACTGACTGTTTCCGATAAAATCGACCGTATTGTTACCAACCGTATCCTGGGTATCCCGATCTTTATCGCAATCATGTGGCTGGTATATTATGTATCTGTAACAACAGTAGGTACATTCGTGACAGACTGGACAAATGATGTATTTGTAGTAGCTGTTCAGGATTTCTTCAGCAACATTCTTACCAGCGTTGGCGCAGGTGATATGGTACAGGGACTTGTTGTTGATGGTATTGTTGGCGGACTTGGCGCGGTACTTGGATTTGTTCCTCAGATGGCAATCCTGTTCCTGTTCCTGTCTATCCTTGAAGACTGCGGCTATATGGTTCGTATCGCATTCGTTATGGACCGTGTGTTCCGTCATTTCGGACTTTCCGGTAAGAGTTTCATTCCGCTTCTGATCTCTTCAGGATGTGGTATTCCTGGTATCATGGCTTCAAAAACTATCGAGCAGGATAATGACAGACGTCTTACTATTATGACAGCAACATTCATTCCGTGTGGCGCAAAGCTTCCGGTTATCGCGCTTATGGGTGGCGTTATTGCAGGTGAGACAGCAGGATATGCAGAGAGCTCATTCATTGCTCCACTGATGTATTTTATCGGTATCGTAGCTGTGCTTGTATCCGCAATTATCCTTAAGAAAACAAAACCGTTCTCAGGCAAACCGGCTCCGTTCGTAATGGAGCTTCCACAGTATCATGTTCCGCAGGCTAAAACAGTTCTTCTTCATGTATGGGAAAGACTGAAAGGCTTTATCATCAAGGCCGGTACAATCCTGTTCCTTGCATGCGTAGTAATGTGGTTCCTGGGTGGATTTGGATTCACAGATGGTGGATTTGGTATGGTAGAAGACAGCGCAGACAGCCTTATGGCAGCAATCGGTGGTGTGATCGCTCCAATCTTTGCACCGCTTGGATTTGGCGAGTGGCAGCCGGTAGCAGCTTCTATCTCCGGATTTACAGCAAAAGAAGCTATTGTTTCTACAATGGGTGTCCTGGCTAACGTAGCTGGTGATACAGAGGATGCTGTAAACGTTGCAGCAGGTGTTGCAAGCTGGTTCCCGACAGGAATCGCTGCTTTCTCATTCCTGATGTTCAACCTTCTTGATTCTCCTTGCCTTGCAGCTATTGCAACTATGGCAAAAGAGATGAACAGTAAAAAATGGTTCTGGTTTGCAATTATTTTCCAGAATGTATTTGCTTACCTGGTTTGCCTCTGCTTCTATCAGATTGGTTCTCTTGTAACAGGCGGAGCATTTGGAGTTGGTACTGCAGTAGGATTTATTGTACTCATTGTAATGCTGTTCCTGCTTTTCAGACCAGATCCGTACAAAGATCAGAAAGTTTATTCCAAACGTTCTGTACAGGCATAAGAAAATATGAAATAATGAAGGGGCTGGATACAACAGATGTGTCTGGCCTCTGCTGATATGATGAAAGTGATTTGAAGATCTCTTAGAAAGGATGAGAAATATGCTTGCAAATATTATCATAATGGCCCTGATCCTCGGATACTGTGCTTTTCTGATCCGCAAAAGTATAAAGGACAGAAAAGAAGGAAAGCACATAGGCTGCAGCGGATGCAGCGGAAATTGTGGAAGCTGCGGCTGTGGATGCAGCGGTTATGGAAACAGTGGATCTTCACAGATATCAACCAGAAAGAGAGGCTGATCCTATGGGTAATTCTACAGGCTCCACAATGTATATGTTTGGAGCAGTGATTGTTATATATCTGGTCGGAGTTTCAATCTACCAGGGATATCTTTGGATTAAGAAAAAAAGAGACCAGAAAAGAGACGAAGAGTTCAGAAGAGGTGACGAGTAATGGTTGACATAATTATTGTACTGATTGTAATTGTATTGCTTGGTCTTGCACTGAAAGGCTCGATTAAGCATTTCAAAGGAGAAGGTCCCTGCTGCGGTGGTGGCGGTGGCTCTGTGGTTCTGGATATTCCGGACAAGAAACTGGAAAATCCGGTGCTTGGAAAGAAAGTCCTTAAAATTTCCGGCATGCACTGTGAACATTGTGTAAAAGCAGTTACAGAAGCAATCAATAAGATTGAGGGTGCGTCTGCCAAAGTGAATCTTTCTCAAAACGAAGCAGTCGTTTCTTATGACCGTGAATTGGATGAGGAACTGCTGAAGAGAATCGTCAAAGATGCCGGTTACAGAGTCGTTGAAATTAAATAAGAACCTGATACGTAAAAATTCCGTTGCATATGCTACGGGATTTTTTTTGTATCCGTATAAAATTACGAATCCTGCGTATGATAATAAAAACTGTCTGGTATTTGTTTTTTATGAGAGTGTATGACATGGAGGCGTATTGTTTATGTGGGGATTTCTTACAGCACTGATTTCCGGTGCACTTATGAGTATTCAGGGAGTGTTTAATACAGAAGTGACAAAGCAGACCAGCCTGTGGGTATCGACCGGCTGGGTGCAGCTGTCTGCATTTGCAGTTTGTGTTCTGGCCTGGATGTTTACCGGGAAAGAAAGTATTTCAGCACTCTGGCAGGTGGACAATAAATATACACTTCTGGGAGGTGTGATCGGTGCATTTATTACAATCACAGTTATTCAGAGTATGGGTGCCCTGGGGCCGGCAAAAGCAGTTATGCTGATCGTGATCTCACAGCTTCTTATTGCGTATGTGATTGAACTGTATGGAATGTTTGGTGTTGAGAGAGTGCCCTTTTCATGGAGAAAGGTACTTGGTATGCTGATCGCAATTGCAGGTATTGTGATTTTTAAATGGGAAAAATTATGAAAATTAATAAATAAAGTTTCCTATTGTAAAACGAACGGGAATTCGTTAAAATAAGACATGGTTAAGTATGAGAATTGGGGAATTCTGCCGTAATGTTACGGAGGGGAGTGAACCGATATCATGAAAAAAGAGTTATACCAACTGATGCTGTTCATGAATGTTCTGTTTGCAGGAATAGGACTGAGTGGATGTCAGAATCATAAAACAGAAATAATGCTGGATGGTCAGGATACGGAGAAAAATACAGAGACAGAGTCTGGCAGTGAAGAAATCTCTGATGAGGTCACAGTGCTGAACGAAGCAGAACTGTCAGAAATTCCGCAGGAGGAAATACCGGCAGAAATTTTTGTTGATGTCTGTGGTGCAGTAGCAAATCCAGGAGTATATGAGATGGATGCAGACAGCCGCGTATTTCAGGTGATTGAGGCAGCCGGTGGTTTTCTGCCGGAAGCGGCATCTGCTTCAGTAAATCAGGCGCAGCCGGTCAGTGATGGACAGCAGATTTATGTACCGACGCAGGAAGAAGTGGAAGAGGGCACAATGCCGGCAGCGATACAGCAGACTGAGACAGCAGGTGATTCAGATACGGCAGGAGGTGTGGTAAATATCAACACAGCAGATGCCGATACACTCAAGAGCCTTTCTGGAATCGGAGATGCCAAAGCACAGGCGATTCTTGCATACAGAGAAGAGTATGGTACTTTTTCCACTATCGAAGAAATCATGCAGGTGCCCGGAATCAAAGAAAGTACTTTTTCGGCGATCAAAGATAAAATAACAGTAAAATAATAAAGAGATATTTTACAGTAACCAAATAAGGAGAAGAGAATGAGCAGGAAAGTTTTAGTAGTTGATGACGAGAAACTGATCGTAAAAGGAATTCGTTTTAATCTGGAACAGGACGGTATGGAAGTAGACTGTGCCTATGATGGAGAAGAAGCGGTTGAGAAAGCAAAAGAGAACAAATATGATATTATTCTTCTGGATCTGATGCTTCCCAAAATGGATGGACTGGAAGTCTGCCAGCAGATCAGGGAATTTTCCAATGTTCCGATCGTCATGCTGACTGCCAAAGGTGAGGACATGGATAAGATTCTCGGTCTGGATTACGGTGCAGATGATTATATCACAAAACCGTTCAATATTCTTGAAGTAAAGGCCAGAATTAAAGCAATCATGCGTCGTGCCCGTTCTGAGCACGAAGAAAAAGAAAAGGCAAAAACAATTGAAGCTGGTGATCTGAAGCTTGACTGTGAAAGCCGTCGTGTGTTTATCGCAGGAAAAGAAATCAATCTTACTGCGAAAGAATTTGATGTGCTGGAGCTGCTGGTGTTCAATCCAAACAAGGTTTACAGCCGCGAAAATCTTCTGAACATTGTATGGGGATATGAATATCCGGGTGATGTAAGAACCGTAGATGTACATATCCGTAGACTTCGCGAGAAAATCGAGGCGAATCCCAGTGAGCCAAAATATGTACACACCAAATGGGGTGTGGGATACTATTTCCAGGCGTAATCTATGGTAACGAAAAAAAAGACCAGGTTTTTCAGGAGTCTGCGTTTTCGGATACTGATCATATTGCTTATACTGGGGATTGTACCAAGTGTTATTGTAACACAACTGATGATCAGTAATTACAAAAAGCAGGCAATTGAAGTAAAGGTAAGTGAAGCCAGTACACAATGTGCAATTTTGTGTAATCAGATGATCAAGGAAAATTATCTCAATGACTCCAGCTCTCAGTCTGTAAACAGTAAGCTGGAGTTGTTGTCTAATGTGTATGGCGGAAGAGTTGTTGTTGTTGACCGTGATCTAAAAGTGGTTGCAGATACCTACCATGTAGATGAGGGAAGAACACTGATCTCATCCAAAATTGTGAAGTGTTTCAAGGATGGTGAGGTTACAAATTATCGCAGGTACGGACAGATGCTGGAAATGGCAGTTCCGGTGAAGAGTGCTGATGTACCGCAGGTTCAGGGAGCAATGCTGGTAAATATATCTGTCAGTGATGTGCTGGCAACAGCAGGGGAGCAGGAACAGATGGCCATGCTGATCATTGGAATTGTAGTGGTACTTTCTGTAATCCTTGCGTATGGTCTGTCTACAATTCTGGTCAGACCACTTGCGAGTGTTACCAAATCCATCGAAGATCTTACAGATGGATACCAGAAAGATGAGATTTCAGTTCCGGATTATACAGAAACAGAACTTATAACAGATGCGTTTAACAAAATGCTTGCTCGTATGAAGGTTCTGGATGAGTCGCGTTCGGAATTTGTTTCCAATGTGTCGCATGAACTGAAGACACCGATGACTTCCATGAAAGTTCTGGCAGATTCACTTGTTGGACAGGAAGGAGTTCCGGAAGAACTTTATCAGGAATTTATGCGTGATATTACGGCAGAAATTGACAGAGAAAACCGTATTATCACAGATCTTCTGGCACTGGTGAAGATGGATAAGAAATCAGCAGACCTTCAGATCAGTCATATGGATATCAATCAGCTTCTGGAAGATATTCTGAAACGTCTTCGTCCGATTGCGGATAAGAGAAATATTGATCTGATCCTTGACAGCTTCCGTCCGGTGGATGCAGATGTTGATGAGATTAAATTTACATCTGCGATCAGTAATCTTGTGGAAAATGCGATCAAGTACAATGTGGATGACGGATGGGTGAGAGTATCGCTGGATGCAGATCATAAGTTCTTTTATGTTACAGTGGCAGATTCCGGTATGGGTATTCCGGAAGATTCTCTGGATCGTATTTTTGAAAGATTTTATCGGGTGGATAAATCACATTCCAGGGAAATCGGTGGAACAGGACTTGGACTTGCGATAACGAGAAGTACGATCGCGATGCATCATGGCGTGATCAAAGTATTCAGCAGAGAAGGGGAAGGAACTACATTTTCAGTTCGTGTCCCGTTATCTTATATTCCGTAGGAGGTGCCGGATGAAGAAAAACATAAGCATACTTCTTCTGGCAGCATTGATTTGCAGTTTACTTGCCGGATGCAGTATTGAGATAAAAAGCAGCAGAAATTCAGAAAATGACAGTAAGTACCATCTGTATTATCTGAATGAATCAGAAACGCTTCTCAAAGAAGAACCGTATTCTCCGGGAGAAGAGACGACCGATTTTATGGTAAAAGATCTTATGCAGAAGCTGGGAAGTAAAGATGCACCGGATGGAGAAATCAGCCTTCTGCCAGAGGATGTGTCTATTAATTCTTTTGAATTACAGGAAGATTTGCTTGTGATAGATTTCAGCAAGGAATATTCCAAAATGAGTAAGATCAGAGAGGTCATAACACGTGATGGAATCGTGCAGACTTTTCTGCAGCTTGCGGATATCCGCAAAGTTAAATTTACTGTCGCAGGACAGGCACTTACCAATTCGAGAAATCAGGAAATCGGTGAGATGACTTCTGATACATTTGCACAGTATGCAGGAAAGGATAAAGAAAGTTACCGTTACGATACCTTTACCCTGTATTTTACGGATAAAAACGGTGAAAAACTGGTCAGGGAAACCAGAAATGTATATTACAGAAGATCCCTTCCGAAAGAAAGAGTTGTTCTGGAACAGCTTGCAAAAGGTCCTATGGAAGAGGGGCATTATGCAACCATACCGGACAGTTCTCTTGTGCTGAGTGTAATTACGGCGGATAAAATCTGCTATATCAATATGAACAAAACATTCCGTGATGAGACACCAGAGGTTAATGAGAACATTTCGGTTTATTCTGTGGTGAATTCGATTATCGATTCCTGTGATGTTGACAGAGTTCAGATATCTATTGAAGGAAGTACAGAAGGAAATTACCAGGACAGCCTGCCGTTATATCGATTTTATGAAAAAAATGAAGATCTTATTGCTCAGGATGAGAAAAAAGAATCCTGATGCAGCCTGCGGCAGGAGTTTTCCTGCCGCTTTCCATACAGAAAGGACAGCCTATGAAAAGACGCCCGGTGTGTCTTGTATGCCTGATCCTGATGTTTGGTATGTGGCTCATGGATATGTCAGGATTTGTACGAATCAGTGGAAATCCTTTGCCAGAGTCCGTGCAGCAATATATACAGAAACATCCGGAAGCTGTGATCTGCGGGGAAATACAGCAGTATCAGGAAACGGAATATTCACTTTCTGTCTATCTGAAAAATGTTTTTTTGATGTTCGATTCAGAACAGATTCCCATAAAAAATCTAAAAGTATTTTTAAAATTGAATAAAGAACTTCCGGTTGGAACAAGTGTCAGGATAAAAGGAAAACTTGAGCGCGTGCCGGAAGCAAGAAATCCTGGAGAATTTGATTCGAGGATGTATTATGCATGCCGGAAAATCTATTATTACATGAAGGACGGCATGATTCTTGAATGGAGCAGTGAGTATTCACCATATAGACAGTTCATGCAGGAACTGAAGAAAAAAATGATGAATACTCTGGGTCTGGCAGCAGCAGAAGATGCCGGGATTTTTCAGGCAATGCTGCTCGGTGAAAAAACAAATCTGGACGAGGAACTGAAAATACGCTACCAGATGGCTGGAATCATACATATTCTGGCTATTTCAGGACTGCATATCAGTGTCATGGGGCTGGGACTCTTTGAACTGTTAAAAAAGGTCGGATTTGGAAATGTGGTGGCCGGCATTTTGTCTCTGGCGGTGTTGCTTCAATATGGAATCCTCACAGGAGAAAGTGTTTCTGCAATGCGGGCAGTCTGCATGTTTCTGCTGGCTGTGGGAGCCAAAATAGCAGGAAGAACCTACGATCTTCTGACGGCACTTGCAGTGTCAGCAATCATTTTGATGATCGATGCACCGGCGAATCTGTATAACAGTGGATTCTGGCTGTCTTTTGGAGCGGTTGTCGGGATTGGGGTGGTGTCGCCTGTTCTTAACGGGCGGAGAGAAAAAGAAAAAACACTACTCCGTTCATTTGGCAGTGGACTGCTTTCGTCACTGGCAATCCAGATGACTACACTTCCGATTGTTTTGCGGATTTACGGAGAAGTTTCCTTTGCCGGAATTTTAATGAATCTTTTTGTGCTGCCGACCGTTGCGATTGTGCTGGTCAGTGGGATTGCAGCTGTTGCGGTCGGAAGGTTTTGTGTAAGTGCGGCGGTGTATCTGATCATACCGGGAAGAATTTTACTTTTTCTGTATGAGAAACTTTGCATGATAACAACAAGGATCCCATATTGTACATGGATAGCCGGAAGTCCGGAACTCTGGCAGTGTGCGGGTTATTATGGCCTGTTTTTTGCCGGGCTCGGGATTATATGGTGCTATGAAAAAAAGCGCAAAAAAAGGCTGCAGATCTTACATGGAATTTTTGTAATCTGTATGGCTCTGGGAATTGGGATACTGCTTTATCGTCCTTCGGGTAATCTTCAGATCACATGTCTGGATATCGGACAGGGGGACTGTATTTCTGTCCGTTTTCCGAAGGGACAACATGTATTGATCGACGGAGGCAGCACGAATAAAAAGAACATTGCGAAATATCAGATCCTTCCATATCTGAAAAATCAGGGGATTGCGGTAGTTGATGCAATTTTAATATCACATACAGACCAGGATCATATCAGTGGTATACAGGAATTGTTTGAAAATATAAGTGCCGGTTTAACATCAGTAAAGGTAAGAAGTCTGATTTTACCGGAATGGGAGAAGACGGATGATGCCTATCAGGAACTCATCGATAAAGCACGGGCAGCAGGTGTGAGTGTGCAGAGAGGAAGAAAAGGAGAAGTACTGCATCTGGGAGAGGTAACGATAAAGCTCCTGGCGCCGGAGGCGGGGGCATCAGGAGCAGATGTAAATGAGGATGGAATGGTAGCGGAAATACAGTATGGCAGTTTTAAGGCTCTTTTTACAGGAGATATCGGGGAAGAAACAGAGAAAAAATTACTTTCGGATCTGGAAGATGTGGATTTTCTGAAGGTAGGACACCATGGTTCCGGATACTCGACCTGTACAGAGTTCCTTGAGGTGATTCGCCCGGAAGTGGCTGTAATCTCATGTTCCGAGTCAAATACCTATGGTCATCCATCCGCAGAAACAATTGAACGACTGAAAAAATTCGGGGCAAAAATCTGGTATACTATGAAGTCCGGGGCGGTCACATTCACAGCAGATGGTAAAAAAATGTGGATGGAGACTTATGTGGAAACTAAATGATGTGGATATTTAACGTTGAGAAAAAGGGGAAAATCGTCTATACTAAATTGATAGCGAGGAGCTAAGATAACGATATCTGCCGGATTTTGCTGAAAACATAATTGTAAGGCTATGGAACAATTATCTGAAAAAGTAAGGCTGGCAGTCGACTGGAGGATTTGCACGAAATGAAAAATTTACAGGAAGACATCAGGACAGGAAATTTCAAAAATGCATATCTGCTTTATGGAGAAGAAGCGTATTTAAGAATTCAGTACAAAGAAAAACTGATTCATGCACTGAATCCGGATGATGATACAATGAATTTCAGCAGATATGAAGGTAAAGGAATTGAAGTCAGAGAGATGATCGATCTTTGTGAGACAATGCCATTCTTTGCGGATTACAGAGTAGTTCTTGTGGAAAACTCCGGTTTTTTTAAGAATAAATGTGATGAACTGGCCGACTATATGAAGTCTCTTCCGGATTATTTGAGAATTGTTTTTGTGGAAGAAGAGGTGGATAAGAGAAGCCGTATGTACAAGGCGGTCAAAAGCTGCGGAAGTGTCGTAGAGTTTGCAAAACAGGATGAGAAGACACTGATGCGCTGGGCAGCAGGCATTCTGGCAAGGGAAGGACGAAAGATCACGACAAGGGATATGGAGCTTTTTCTGACCAGAACAGGGACAGATATGGGAAATATCCGTATGGAACTGGAAAAACTGATCACGTATACAATGGGGCAGGATATTGTGACCAGAGAGGATATTGAAGAAATCTGCACAGCAAGGACAGAGAATAAAATCTTTGATATGGTGCGTGCAGTTACAGAAAGAAATCAGAAGAAAGCACTGGACCTGTACAATGATCTTCTGACCCTGCGAGAGCCACCGATGAGAATCCTGTTCCTTCTGTCCAAGCAGTTCCGCCAGATGTGTCTTGCAAAAAAAATGGCAGGTGAAGGCGCGGCACAGAGTGAAATTGCATCCAGACTTGGGATTCCGTCATTTGCGGTCAGGAATATACTGACATGTGCAAGGGCATACAGTGTGGAGGAACTGGAGGGCGCGGAAGAAGACTTCGTTGAGGCTGAGGAGGCAGTTAAGACCGGAAGACTGCAGGATGTACTGAGCGTGGAATTACTGATTGTGAAGTATAGTACTGAGAGAAATAAATAGAAAAAAATAATAAATAAGACTTCAGTGATGCTAAAATCTTGAACAGATATACAAACCGCAAGCAGTTTCGATATCTGGTTGTACTAGGTTATAAGCTGTCTGTTAAAAGCATTCAAAAACAGCAGCAAACTCGCTGCGCTCAAACAGTGCTGCTGTTTCTGAATAACACAGCCATCTGATAACCAAGGACAACTGCAGATATCTGCAAGGGCTTGCCGCCTGTATATCTGTTTGAGATTTTTTCGCTCACGGGAGATATATTTATTAATTTCAGTTTCTATATTATTTCTCTCCCCGGGAAGGGGCGTGTGCATGGCCCGGGCGGCGTGAATACAGTGCAAAGTGGAAGAACCTGGAACGCCGCCCTACTGATGCACCATGTATATGGTGTAAAGAAGGAGGCGAATTTGAAAAGGAATGAAAAACTAGAGTTATTAATTTACAGGCTAAGAAATGCATGGATATGAAACATCTGCAGGGACTGTAGAAACTCTTAGGAATCCTGACGCTGTGTTATTCATAAAAATCACACTGTTTGAGGCGAAGGCGAGTTTGTGATTTTTATGAATGGTTTTAACAGCGGAAGGATTTCTTAGTGTTTCAAGGTTCCGAAGCCGTTTCATATCCATGCATTTTCTGTAGCCGTAAATATAACCTATATCTTCATTCTTTAAATTCTATAAATTCTTTACACCAATATACATAGGTGTCTTGACACCTAACTTGTCGGGTAGTATAATGGCGAAAATGAAAAAAGAAAGTCCGGATATACCGGCAAGAGGATAAAGAAATGAATGAATATTACGACGCCATAATAGTAGGAACCGGGGCCGCAGGTCTTTACTGTGCTCTGAACCTCCCTTCCAGAATGAAAATTCTGATGATAACGAAACAGCAGGCCGATCAGTCAGACTCCTTCCTTGCACAGGGTGGTATCTGTATGCTCCGCGGCGAAGGCGATTATAATAACTATTTCGAAGATACCATGCGCGCGGGCCATTACGAAAATGATGCGAAGGCTGTGGAATTGATGATCCGCAGTTCC
This sequence comes from uncultured Blautia sp., assembly GCF_934372025.1. Lineage (GTDB taxonomy): Bacteria > Bacillota > Clostridia > Lachnospirales > Lachnospiraceae > Blautia_A. The sequence continues at coordinate 74,306 of NZ_CAKROJ010000004.1, read as the reverse complement.
AACAGCATCATAAGAGACCTTTTGCAGAGAAATGTAAATTTTGCACGTAAAGAAAATGGAGAACTGGACTTTACCAGAGAAGGTGCACATTCTCAGCCAAGAATCCTTTTTTACGAAGATGTCACCGGTAAACAGATTACACAGACACTTCTGAATCAGGCGTTAACAAGAGATAACATTGAAATCTGCGAATATATGACCATGGTTGATATTATCTCCAAAGACAATATCTGCGGTGGCGTGATCATAATGGACGAGAAGAATGAGGTTTATCCGGTCAGAGCACCCCATGTAGTGCTTGCCTGTGGAGGCCTGGGAGGCCTTTACAAAAATTCCACAAACTTTCCTCATATTTCAGGCGATGGACTTGGAATTGCAATGAAGCATCAGGTTGTACTGGAACATCTGGATTACATACAGATCCATCCGACCACATTATATTCCCGTAAACCAGGCAGACGATTCCTGATTTCTGAATCTGTAAGAGGAGAAGGTGCTCTTCTGTATGACAAAAACGGACAGAGATTTACAGAAGAACTGCAGCCGAGAGATCTTTTAAGTAAGGCGATTTTTGCACAGATGGAAAAAGACGGAACAGAGTTTGTGTGGGAAGACATGCGCCCACTGGGTGAAGAAACCATCATGAAACATTTTCCGAATATTTTCAAGAGATGTGTGGAAGAAGGATTTGATCCGCGTAAAGAGCCGATACCGGTAGTCCCTGCACAACATTACTTTATGGGAGGAATCAAGGTGGATCTTGGAAGCCGCACTTCTATGAAAGGACTGTATGCATGCGGTGAAACAAGTTGCAATGGCGTGCATGGAAAGAACCGGCTGGCAAGCAACTCCCTTCTGGAATCTCTGGTCTTTGCAAGAAGAACTGCAGATGATATAGTATTTGGTGACAGACCGGAAAAATGTCCGGTAAATACAATTGATACCAATATTTACGAAGATAGAAATGTGATCCTTGAAGGTTATCACAAAATGGTATGGAATGAAATTGAAAGGATGAAGAAGAGTCATGAATGAAATTACAATGAAAATGCAGGCTGATCAGCTGATCCGTATGGCACTGCAGGAAGATATTACAAGTGAGGATGTTTCCACAAATGCAGTTATGCCGACTGCTACAAAAGGAACAGTAGATCTGATCGCAAAAGAAGACGGTGTTATTGCAGGGCTTGATATTTATGCAAGAGTATTTACGGTTCTTGATGAAAACACTGAAATTGATTTTCATTGCAAGGATGGCGATGATGTAAAGAAAGGTCAGCTGATGGCAACTGTTACAGGTGATATCCGTGTTCTTCTTTCCGGAGAGAGAGTGGCGCTGAACTACCTTCAGAGAATGAGCGGTATCGCAACTTACACCAGACAGGTAGCAGGACTTCTTGAAGGCAGCAATGTTACCCTTCTGGACACACGCAAGACTACTCCGAACTGCCGTGTGTTTGAAAAATATGCTGTAAGAGTTGGAGGCGGATGCAATCACAGATATAATCTTTCCGATGGTGTCCTTCTGAAGGATAATCATATCGGAGCTGCCGGAAGCGTTACAAAAGCAGTACAGATGGCAAAAGCATATGCACCATTTGTCCGCAAGATTGAGATCGAGGTAGAGACTCTGGAACAGGTTAAAGAAGCAGTAGAAGCAGGCGCTGATATCATCATGCTGGACAATATGACACCGGAAGTGATGAAACAGGCAGTAGAGCTGATCGATGGCAGAGCACAGACAGAGTGTTCCGGTAATATCACAAAAGAAAATATCCAGAAGATCCGTGAGATCGGTGTTGATTTTGTATCAAGTGGAGCACTGACTCATTCTGCTCCAATTCTTGATATTTCTATGAAAAACCTTCACGCATTATAAGGAGAAGATGATGAATACGGGAGAGAGACGTAGAGAAATCTTAAGGATCCTGAATCAGACGGATACACCTGTGGCAGCAAGGGAGCTTGCAGGACGATTTGGTGTCAGCCGCCAGGTAATCGTACAGGATCTGGCAGTGATCCGTGCATCAACACCGGGCATCATTTCCACAACGAAGGGATATGTTATACAGCAGGACAGCAGCTGTACACGCGAATTCAAGGTTCGTCACAGCCAGGATAAAGCGGCAGAGGAATTGCAGCTTATCGTAGACTGTGGAGGTCATGTCAAAAATATCAGTATCAGTCACAGAGTTTATGGACGTGTTACAGCAGAGATGGACATTCGTTCCAGGCAGGATGTGAATGAATTCATCGAGGCATTACAGAACAGTCATTCGACAGTTTTGAGTAATGCAACATCAGGATATCATTATCATCTGGTAGAAGCTTCAAATGAAGAACGCCTGGATTTGATAGGAGAACAGCTGGAAAAAGCGGGATTTCTTGCACCGCTTCAGCCATGGGAACGGATTACCGAGAAAGGAAATATTAAGTTATGACAATAAAGGAAATTCAGCAGGAAATCCTGCGAATGAAAAAAGAACAGGATGTGTGTATTCTGGCTCATGCGTACCAGGGACAGGAGATTCTGGAAGTAGCTGATTTTATGGGAGATTCCTATGGATTGAGCGTACAGGCATCCAAGAGCAGCTGCAAAGGTGTTATCATGTGTGGTGTCCGTTTTATGGCAGAGACCTGTAAAATCTTAAGCCCGGAGAAAAAAGTATGGCTTGCCAATCCGGTTGCCGGATGTCCAATGGCAGAGCAGCTGGATCTGGAAGGTTTACGCAAACTGAAAGAAGAACATCCGGATCATGCAGTTGTAGCCTACATTAATACGACATCTGAATTAAAAACAGAATGTGACGTCTGTGTGACATCTTCTTCAGCTGTTGAAATCTGCAGCAAGCTGGAAAGTGATAAGATCCTTTTTATCCCGGATCCGAATCTTGGACATTTTGTGGCTGAAAAGCTTCCGGAGAAAGAATTTGTATTTTACAATGGAGGATGTCCGAGACATGTGATCATGAGTGCAAAAGATGTAGAGAAGGCTAGAAAAGCACATCCGGACGCACTGCTTCTGGTTCATCCGGAATGTCGTCAGGAAGTTGTGGAACAGGCCGATTATGTTGGTTCTACGACAGGAATCATGGCATATGCAAAGAAATCTCCGAATAAAGAGTTTATTATCGGAACAGAGAACAGTATTGTGGAGCATCTGCAGTTCGAATGTCCGGATAAACAATTTTATCCATTATCTGTCATGCTGACCTGCATGAATATGAAGATTACAACATTGATGGATATCTATAACTGCCTGAAAGGAACAGGCGGAGAAGTGATCGAACTTCCGGAGGATGTTATGAAAGGTGCCGGCCGTTGCATTCACCGTATGGTGGAGCTTGGAGGCTGAGACAGAGCAAAAGAAAAACTGCCATTGTGGAAACAGTGGCAGTTTTTTTACGTAAAGACAAAGAAAAAAGACAGTCACTGACGGTTTGTGACTGCCTTTTTAATTATAAGCTTATAATTAAAATATGTTCCTGATTAGCCAATGCTGTTAACAGCTTTAGTAAGACGGGAAATTTTTCTAGCACAGTTGTTTTTGTGATAAACACCTTTAGCTGTTGCTTTGCTGATTGTAGAGATAGCCTCTGTAAGAGCAGCCTGTGCAGCAACTTTATCATTTTTCTGAACTGCAGTTTCTACTTTTTTGATGGAAGTTTTAACAGCAGAACGGATAGATTTGTTTCTAGCAGCTTTAGTTCTGTTTACTAAGATTCTTTTCTTTGCAGATTTGATGTTAGCCAATTGGTACACCTCCGTTTCAAATATATAATAATGTGTCGTTGTTACAGAAACAGACACGGGCGCTTCTGTAAACATGCTTATATATATTAGTATATTTCTCAATGCTTGTCAAGTATAAAACATATAAATGTCGAAAAATCTGTCCACCAATCTGTCCGCTAATCTGTCCGTCAGTCAGGCAGTTCTGCTATCGGAATACGTATTATCCTGTATCTTCCATACATAATCCATCTCTGAACTGCAGAAATTAATGGTAAATATCAGATGTGAAATGACTTCCATCTCTGTAGGTGGCGAGCAACAAATCAGTATCAGTGGTGGGAGTCAATCCCCCATCTGATATAGCCTCCGGCAGGATTGCAGAGATGCGCAGAAGAAAAAATGTTTCAGACAGGAGGATATAAAATGGCAGGAAGCAGAAGAATCCGAACAGATCTTGCACTGGAAACAACGGAACGTTTTGCAGAAGAAAATGCAGAAATTCGTGGCGTGGAGATCAACGAGGAATATGATGAGGAAAAAGATATCAGGACAACCGTTGTCAAAATCGTGACAGAAAACGGAGCCAAATCGATGGGGCGGCCACAGGGAAATTATATTACAATAGAAGCACCGGCACTGTCAGAGTCAGATGAGGATTATCATCGTGAAATTTCAGAAGAGATTTCGAATCATCTGAGACAGCTTGTTGATCTGGAAAAAGAGAAATCCATTCTGGTGGTAGGGCTTGGAAATGCAGCGATAACTGCGGATGCACTGGGGCCGCAGGTGGTAGGAAATCTGAGAATGACCAGACATATCATAAGAGAGTATGGACTGCGGGGAATCGGTCATGAAAAAATGCATCGAATCAGCGGAATCATTCCAGGAGTTATGGCACAGACCGGAATGGAGACAGCGGAGATCATTCAGGGCATTGTGGCGGAAACAAAACCGGATGTGGTGATTGCAATAGATGCTCTGGCAGCCAGAAGTGTCAGAAGACTGAACCGGACGATTCAGATCACAGATACAGGAATTCATCCAGGATCAGGAGTCGGGAACCACAGGAATGGTCTGACAGAAGAAAATCTTCAGGTTAAAGTGATTGGGATTGGAGTTCCGACCGTAGTGGATGCGGCCACGATCGTACACGATTCGATGGCTCATCTTCTGGATGCACTGGAGGAAGCAGAACAAAAAGAATTTCTGGATGAAATGATTGCACCAAATCTTTACAGTATGTTTGTGACGCCCAAGGATGTGGATGAGACTGTGAAGTATCTGAGCTTCACAATATCCGAGGGACTGAATCTTGCTTTCAGCGAGGTGTGATGTAAGACAGTGTTGTCCTGTGGCGGGAATAATCCGAAAAAACTTATCATAGGATACTTTGAAAGGAGGGATTCTGTGATAAGATTCCGGAAAACACTGTATCTGGCGGTGGAATGCGGTCTGCTTGTAATATTATCCGTGACAACGGGAGTTCTTATTCTGCGCGAAAATGTGTTTCGTCAGCTTCCACTGTATTGCTTTCTGGAAGAAAAAGCGCAGGATCAGGATGCCGGGCAGGATTCCGAGACTTATGAAAAACTGATGGAGAGTAATGCCCGTTATCTGAGCGAAATGGTCATAGATGAAAATAAAGAAGCTGAAAATCAGAAAATTAAAAATAAAGAAACAGAAAATGATGAAACCGGGGACAGGCATAGTGAAAAGAAAAAAGAACAGAATATTGAGAAGGAAGAAGCACAAACTGAGGTTGCTGCCGTGACGCAGGTGAAACCCATGCCGGAAATTGATCTGACACCGAAGACACTTGCAAATTATGATTATCTGATGAATCATTTCTTTATTGTTGATTCTAATACAGAAACAAATGCCGGACAGTTAAATGCGGCAACGCTTCTGGGTGAAGATCTTACACTTCCAAAAGAAAAAACAGAGCCACAGATTCTGATCTATCACAGTCATTCCCAGGAAGCCTTTTCAGATTCCAGAGAAGGAAAAGTGGAGGATACGATCGTTGGGGTAGGAGAGTATCTGACACAGCTTTTAACCGAAAAATATGGTTATCAGGTTATGCATGTGACAGAGACGTTTGATATGGCTGGCGGCGAACTTGATCGAAGCAAAGCCTATGATTATGCAAGAGAATGGCTGGAGCCTGTTCTGGAGAAGCATTCTTCTATACAGGTTCTGATCGATCTGCACAGGGATGGCGTGCCGGAGGACAGGCATCTGGTTACACAGATCAATGGCAGGCCAACCGCACAGATTATGTTTTACAACGGACTGAGCCATACCGTAAGCAGCGGAGATCTTTCATATCTTCCAAATCCATACATACAGGATAATCTGGCATTTTCTTTTCAGCTTGAATATCAGGCAGCACTGTACTATCCGGAACTGTACCGAGGAATTTATCTGGCAGGTTTCCGTTATAATCTGCATCTGCGCCCGCGGGCACTACTTCTTGAGGCTGGTGCGCAGACCAATACTGTACAGGAGGTTAAAAATGCGATGGAGCCGTTTGCGGATATTCTGGACAGGGTACTGCAGGGGGAAAAATGAGAAATCCATCAGTTGTTTTAAGGATGGGATAAGGCACCACAGACACTGATCGTATCACGTATAGAAAATAGAAAATATCCTCCGGCAAGAACTGGACTAAAGGTAAAAAGCTATGCTATAATGCCTCGTAGTATAGATTTATAACATTATATCTCATATGATACTTTCTGAAAAATAAACGTGAATATATAAGGAGGAATTCCGTAGAATGATAGATCAGAGCAAAATCCGTAATTTCTGTATTATTGCACATATTGACCACGGTAAGTCCACACTGGCTGACCGTATTATTGAGAAGACCGGTACACTGACAGAGCGAGAGATGCAGTCTCAGGTACTGGATAATATGGATCTGGAAAGAGAGCGTGGTATCACGATCAAATCCCAGGCCGTACGTATTGTATATAAGGCAAGTGACGGGGAAGAATATATTTTTAACCTGATCGATACACCAGGGCATGTCGATTTCAACTATGAGGTTTCCAGAAGCCTTGCAGCCTGTGATGGTGCAATCCTTGTTGTGGATGCGGCACAGGGAATCGAAGCGCAGACACTGGCAAATGTATATCTGGCGCTGGATCATGATCTGGATGTTCTTCCGGTCATCAACAAGATTGATCTTCCGAGTGCGGAACCGGATCGAGTAGTCAGTGAGATTGAGGATGTGATTGGAATTGAGGCTCATGATGCACCGAGGATTTCTGCCAAGACAGGACTGAATATTGAAGAGGTTCTGGAACAGATTGTTACGAAGATCCCTGCACCGAACGGTGATGTGAATGCACCGCTCAAGGCATTGATCTTTGACTCTGTTTATGATGCATATAAGGGAGTTATTGTATTCTGCCGTGTATTGGATGGACGGGTAAAGAAGGGTACACAGATCCGTATGATGGCGACAGGATTTACGACAGAAGTTGTAGAAGTAGGTTATTTCGGTGCAGGCCAGTTTATCCCGTGTGACGAACTGACTGCCGGCATGGTTGGTTATATTACGGCAAGCATTAAGAATCTCGGAGATACCAGAGTTGGTGACACGGTTACAGATAATGAAAGACCGTGTGCAGAGGCACTTCCGGGATATAAGAAGGTTCAGCCAATGGTTTACTGCGGACTGTATCCGGCTGATGGTGCAAGATATGGAGACCTTAGAGATGCACTTGAGAAGCTGCAGTTAAATGATGCTTCTTTGTTTTTTGAGCCAGAGACATCCATTGCACTTGGCTTTGGTTTCCGTTGCGGTTTTCTTGGGCTGCTGCATCTTGAGATTATTCAGGAGCGTCTCGAGAGAGAGTATAACCTCGATCTTGTAACGACAGCACCGGGTGTTATCTACAAGGTTTATAAGACAAATGGTGAGATGATCGAACTGACCAATCCATCTAACCTTCCGGATCCGTCGGAGATCGAGTACATGGAAGAGCCTATGGTAAATGCGGAGATCATGGTAACAACGGAGTTTATCGGTGCAATTATGGATCTCTGTCAGGAACGCCGTGGCCAGTATATCGGAATGGAATATATGGAAGAGACGAGAGCTCTTCTGAAATATAAACTTCCATTGAATGAGATTATCTATGATTTCTTTGATGCACTGAAGTCCCGCTCCAGAGGATATGCTTCTCTTGACTATGAACTTTGTGGTTATGAACGAAGTGAACTGGTCAAGCTGGATATCCTTGTTAATAAGGAAGAAGTGGATGCACTTTCCTTCATCGTACATGCGGATACTGCCTATGAACGTGGACGTAAGATGTGTGAAAAGCTGAAAGAAGAGATTCCGAGACAGCTTTTTGAGATTCCGATCCAGGCAGCAATCGGAAGCAAGGTTATTGCCAGAGAGACAGTACGTGCTATGCGTAAGGATGTTCTTGCCAAATGTTACGGCGGTGATATTTCCCGTAAGAAGAAACTTCTGGAGAAACAGAAGGAAGGTAAGAAACGTATGCGTCAGGTAGGAAATGTAGAAATTCCTCAGAAGGCATTTATGAGTGTGCTGAAACTGGATGATAAATAACAGGAAGCGCACCAGGGGACTTTGTAAATGAGAACCTGTTAAATACAGAAACTGTTACTCAGAAGGGAGACAGGACCATGAAAAAAGGAACTTCAAAAGCGGTAAGATATATTTTTGCAGGGTGTGTGGCAATGCTCTGCGTAATTATGGCAGGATGTGGCTGTGGAAAGAAGAAAACAGATCCGTCGGCAGAGCAGGTATTGAAGATCAGTATTACACCTGAACCGACACCGACTCCGGCACCGGACACGGTAAATGCATCTGCAGTAACGACCAGTGGAGATGTCAGTATGGTGAATCTGTATGTGGCAGAGAATCCGTCAGCAGCAGCTGAGGCAGCTGCTGCCGATACTTCTGCAAGTACGGATGGCAGCTCTGATGAGCAGAGTACAGATGATTCGGAGGATCAGTCATCTTCGAATTCATCAGAAGATCAGAGCTATGATGATGGTTCCTATGATGAGGATACGGGCAGTGATGAATAAGAAGCGTACACCACTGGAACTGTACATTCATATTCCATTCTGCGTGAAGAAGTGTCGGTACTGTGATTTCCTTTCGGGTCCGTCAGATCAGGAAACACGAGACAGATATATAGAAGCTTTGCTTGCTGAGATCAGGGCAGTGCAGAACGCAGAAAGATATGAGATCGTTTCTGTTTTCATTGGAGGGGGAACACCTTCTGTATTGAAAGCAGAAACGATTGCTTCTGTTATGGAGGCAATTTACAGGAAATTTTCTTTTTCAGCAGATGCAGAAGTGACGATTGAGGCAAATCCCGGAACGGTTGATCTGGAAAAACTGACGATTTATCGTCGTACAGGAATCAATCGCCTGAGCCTGGGATTACAGTCTACGGATCCGGATGAATTAAAGATGCTTGGAAGAATTCACAGTTATGAGGATTTTATTCAGAGTTATCAGCAGGCAAGAGAAGCCGGATTTGATAATATTAACATAGATATGATGTTTGCAATTCCCGGACAGAGTGGAGAGGCATGGAGACAGCATCTCCATCAGGTGGCAGAACTGAAGCCGGAGCATATTTCCGCATACAGCCTGATTATTGAAGAGGGAACTCCGTTTGCACAGCGCGAACTGGATCTTCCGGATGAGGATACTGAATATCAGATGTATGAGGATACAGCAGCAGTTCTTGAAGAATATGGTTATCAGCAGTATGAGATATCCAATTATGCAAAAAAGGGACATGTGTGTCGCCATAATATCGGTTACTGGAAAGGTACAGAATATCTTGGTCTGGGACTGGGGGCATCCTCACTTTATGAGGGAAAACGTTTTTCCAATACTGCAAAAATGCAGGAATATCTGAAGTTTTCCGGAAACGCAGAGTGTATACGAAAGGATGTCGTGGAGCTTTCACGAAAAGACAGGATAGAAGAATTTATGTATCTTGGTCTTCGTATGACAGAGGGAATTTCAGAAATGGATTTTGAGCAGAACTTTGGTGAGAAACTGAGTGATATTTATGGAACAGTTCTGCAGAAATATAAAGAGACAGGTTTTCTGGAAAAAATCGGAACAAACTGGAGATTTACAAGAAAAGGAATTCATGTAAGCAATCATATTCTGGCAGAATTTCTTCTGGATGAAGAATGAAAGTAACCAGACAGCAGTTAAGAGGAGAAAAAGATGTCTGAACGAACAACAGGTAAAAAGTTTATTAAGATCAGAGGGGCAAATGTCAATAATCTCAAAAATCTGAGTGTGGATATTCCAAGAGATGAGTTCGTAGTTCTGACGGGAGTCAGTGGCTCAGGAAAATCTTCTCTGGCATTTGATACCATTTATGCAGAGGGGCAGAGACGGTATATGGAATCCTTGTCTTCCTATGCAAGACAGTTTCTGGGACAGATGGAAAAGCCGGATGTGGAGTCCATTGAAGGGCTGCCGCCGGCAATTTCCATTGATCAGAAATCAACGAACCGAAATCCGCGTTCTACGGTAGGTACGGTTACAGAAATTTACGATTATTTCAGACTTCTTTATGCGAGAATCGGAATTCCGCACTGTCCGAAATGTGGCAAGGAAATTAAGAAGCAGACAGTAGATCAGATGGTTGATCATATTATGGCACTGCCTGAGCGGACGAAAATACAGCTTCTTGCACCGGTCGTTCGTGGGCGTAAGGGAACACATGTCAAGCTGCTGGAACAGGCGAAACGCAGTGGATATGTCAGAGTGCAGATTGATGGAAGTCTGTATGAATTATCAGAAGAGATCAAACTGGACAAAAATATCAAGCATAATATCGAGATCATTGTGGATCGTCTGGTAGTAAAACCAGGAATAGAAAAAAGACTTGCAGATTCCATTGAGACGGTACTGGATCTCTCAGACGGATTGCTTATGGTTGATACAATGGATGGGAACGTAAGGACGTTCAGTCAGAGCTTTGCCTGCCCGGATTGCCAGATCAGTATCGATGAAATTGAACCGAGAAGTTTTTCATTTAATAATCCGTTCGGTGCCTGCCCGGATTGTTTTGGTCTGGGTTACAAGATGGAGTTTGACATTGATCTGATGATCCCGGACAAATCCTTAAGCATTTCCCAGGGGGCTATTGTTGTTATGGGATGGCAGTCCTGTACAGATAAGGGCAGCTTCAGCAGAGCAATTCTGGATGCGCTTGCAGAGGAGTATCATTTCAGCCTGGATACACCGTTTCAGGATTATCCGGAAGAAATCAAAAATATTCTGATTCATGGAACAAACGGGCATGCAGTCAAAGTATATTATAAAGGTCAGCGAGGGGAAGGTGTTTATGATGTCGCTTTCCCGGGTCTGATCAAAAATGTGGAACAGAGATATCGTGAAACCGGTTCTGACACGATGAAGCAGGAATATGAGTCTTTTATGCGTATTACACCATGCAAGACCTGTAAAGGACAGCGACTGAAAAAGGAATCTCTGGCAGTGACTGTGGGTGACCGTAACATTTATGAGCTGACAGCTCTCTCAATAGAAAACCTGCAAAAGTTTATGGCAGAACTGAAGTTAAGTGAGCAGCAGGAACTGATCGGCAGGCAGATACTGAAAGAAATCCGCGCAAGAATCGGATTCCTCTCGGAGGTTGGATTGGACTATCTTTCGCTCAGCCGTGCGACTGCAACGCTTTCCGGTGGCGAAGCACAGAGGATTCGTCTTGCAACACAGATAGGCTCAGGCCTGGTGGGTGTGGCATATATTCTGGATGAGCCGAGTATCGGACTTCATCAGAGAGATAATGACAGACTGCTCCGTGCATTGATGAGGCTTCGTGATCTGGGAAACAGTCTGATCGTGGTGGAACATGATGAAGATACCATGAGAGCAGCGGACTGTGTTGTGGATATCGGTCCCGGAGCCGGTGAGCATGGTGGAGAACTGGTAGAGATCGGCACAGCAGAGACGTTGATGAAGAATGAACGTTCTGTTACGGGTGCATATTTAAGTGGACGTCGTAAAATTCCGGTGCCGACAGAACGGAAACAGCCGACAGGATGGCTTAAGATCCGCGGCGCCGCAGAAAATAACCTGAAACAGGTGAATGTGGAAGTGCCACTGGGCATCATGACTGCTGTGACAGGTGTCAGCGGCTCCGGAAAAAGTTCTCTGATCAATGAGGTCCTGTATAAAACACTGGCACGAGATCTGAACAGAGCAAGAGTAATCCCGGGAAAACATAAGGAAATCCTGGGACTGGAGCAGCTGGACAAAGTTATCAGTATTGACCAGTCACCGATCGGACGTACACCGCGTTCCAATCCTGCAACCTATACCGGTGTTTTTGATCAGATCCGTGATCTGTTCGCATCTACTGCTGACGCAAAGGCAAGAGGATATAAGAAGGGACGTTTCAGCTTTAATGTAAAAGGTGGTCGCTGTGAAGCCTGCAGCGGTGACGGAATCATCAAGATCGAGATGCATTTTCTGGCAGATGTCTATGTACCATGTGAGGTATGTAAGGGAAAACGATATAACCGGGAGACACTGGAAGTAAAATATAAGGACAAAAGTATTTACGATGTACTGAACATGACGGTAGAAGAAGCACTGACGTTTTTTGAAAACATTCCTTCTATCAAGAGAAAAATCCAGACACTTTATGATGTGGGACTTTCCTATATCCGTCTGGGACAGCCGTCTACGGAGCTTTCCGGCGGTGAAGCACAGCGTATCAAACTTGCAACGGAACTGAGCAAGCGCAGTACGGGGCGCACGATCTACATTCTGGATGAGCCGACGACAGGACTTCATTTTGCAGATGTACACAAGCTTGTTGAAATTCTGCAGCGTCTGACTGAGGGTGGAAACACAGTGGTCGTAATTGAACATAATCTGGACGTGATTAAAACGGCAGATTATATTATAGATATGGGACCGGAAGGCGGCGAGCGCGGCGGTACGGTTGTTGCAACAGGTACACCGGAAGAAATAGCAGCCTGTCCGGATTCATATACCGGTCAGTATGTGGCAAGATATCTGTAACTTACAAATAAAAACAGGGACTTTTCATTTGCCGAAAAGTTGTTTATAATAATCGTGACTAAGAATGAAACGAAGAATTTGTGTTTTGAAAGAAACATACAGAAGGGAGATTTTATGCCCGCAAATGATATAGGAATAGATCTGGGAACAACAAACAGCCTGGTATATTCTACCGGGAAAGGGCTGGTGTTAAGCGAGCCGTCAGTCGTTGTGTATGATAAGGACACAGAAAAAATCAAGGCGATCGGTGAAGAGGCGCGGCAGATGTCGGGGCATGTTACTTCGAATAATATGGAAGTGATACATCCGATTCGTCAAGGTGTGATCGTCGACTTTGTTGTTATGGAGAAAATGCTGAAGTATTTTATTTCCAAGGCAATGGGGCAGCGCGCGTTCCGTAAACCCCGGATCAGTTTATGTGTTCCAAGCGGTATTACAGAGATCGAGCGAAAAGCAGTTGAAGAAGCAACCTATCAGGCGGGAGCCAGAGAGGTTTTTCTGGTAGAGGAGCCAATCGCAGCTGCAATCGGAGCAGGTGTGGATATCACCAAGCCGTTTGGCAATCTGATCGTGGATATCGGTGGAGGCACAACAGATATTGCGGTTATTTCCGTTGGGGGCGTGGTCGTATCCTCAACGATCAAGGTTGCCGGGGATGTCTTTGACCAGGCGATCATGAGCTATATACGAAAGACACACAGTCTGTTTATTGGCTCAGATACTGCTGAAGCAATCAAAATGAAAATCGGTACAGCCATTGAAGAGGCAAATCCGCAGGTTATGGAAGTAAAGGGACGAAATGTACTTACCGGACTTCCGAAGAAAGTAAAGCTGACTTCCGAGGAGATCCGGGTAGCATTGAAAGATGCGACGGGACAGATCGTGGAGGCCGTTCATGGAGTTCTGGAAAAGACACCGCCGGAACTGGCTGCGGATATTGTGGACAGAGGAATTGTTCTGGCAGGAGGCGGAGCATTGCTCCGGGGAATGGATACGCTGATCGAACAGAGGACAGGGGTGAATACACTGACTGTTCAGAATGCAATGCATGTGGTAGCTGTGGGAACCGGAAAATATGCAGAAATAATGACCAGAATGGAATCATAGACATTTGTAGACAGAAGAGCCAGGAATATTTATGATAGAATCATAGATATCCTGGTTTTACTGTTATATAGCAGGAAGAAGGATATTTGCCACATAAAATTACAGAGAGTTACTGGCAGAAAGAGGAAAAAATGAGCGAAAGCGTTACAGGATATATAGATCATATTATTTTTCGAAACGAAGATAATGGCTATACCGTCATGGTGCTGAAAGGAATCGAAGATGAGGATGAACTGACTTGCGTGGGAAGTTTTCCGGTAGTCACGCAGGGAGCTTCTGTAGAACTGGAGGGGAATTTCACACAGCATCCGGTATACGGAAAACAGTTCCAGGCATCCCGTCTGACAGAGAAAATGCCGGAGGATGCCCTGGCGATGGAACGTTATCTGGGTTCCGGTGCGATCAAGGGAATCGGAGCGGCTCTGGCAGCAAGAATTGTCCGCCATTTCGGAGAGGACACTCTGCGGATTGTGGAGGAGGAACCGGAACGGCTGGCAGAGGTAAAAGGAATCAGCGAAAAAAAGGCTCGTGAGATTGCCATGCAGGTTGCCGAGAAATCAGATATGCGTAAAGCAATGATGTTTTTGCAGAAATATGGAATATCACTGAATCTCGGGGCTAAAATCTATCAGAAGTACGGGGATTCCGTATACAGCGTCCTGCAGGAAAATCCATACAGGCTTGCAGACGATATCAGTGGAGTCGGGTTTAAAATTGCAGATGAAATTGCCTATCGTATTGGTATCCATACGGATTCAGATTACAGAATAAAAAGCGGAATGATATATACTCTTCTGCAGGCAACCGGGGAGGGGCATGTATATCTTCCAAAGGAGGAGCTTTTTCAGCGGGCAGCAGAACTGCTGGGTGTGGATTCTTCGTATATGGAGAAGCATCTTGTGGATCTGGCCATGGATCGAAAGATCATTCAGAAGGAGCAGGATGGTCAGATTCTGATCTATCCGGCACAGTATTATTATCTTGAACTGAATACTGCGAGGATGCTGCAGGAACTGGATATCTTCTGTCCGGAAGACGAAAAGATGGTGGCCAGGAGAATTGCACAGATAGAGAAAGAAACGGGGACAGTTCTGGATGAAATGCAGAAAAGAGCAGTTCAGGAAGCGGCAGAACATGGATTACTTGTGCTCACAGGAGGTCCCGGTACCGGAAAAACAACAACGATCAACGCAATTATTCGATACTTTGAAGGAGAAGGAGCAGAACTTCGACTTGCGGCACCGACAGGAAGGGCTGCAAAGCGTATGACGGAAACGACCGGATATGAGGCACAGACAATCCATCGCCTTCTGGAACTGTCAGGAATGCCGGAGGATGACCGTGAGGGACAGCCAATACATTTTGAGAGAAATGCAGAAAATCCTCTGGATGCGGATGTGATCATCATTGATGAGATGTCAATGGTGGATATTCATCTGATGCATTCTCTTTTAATGGCAGTGACAGCAGGAACCAGACTGATTCTGGTCGGAGATGAGAATCAGCTTCCGAGCGTTGGACCCGGAAATGTTCTGCATGATATTATCCGCAGTGAGCAGTTTCCGGTGGTGGAGCTGAAAAAAATCTTCCGTCAGGCATCTGAAAGCGATATTGTTGTAAATGCCCACAAGATCAACAAAGGTGAGCAGGTGGAACTGAATAATAAAAGCAGAGATTTCTTTTTTCTGAAAAGATATGATGCAGACATTATCATTCGTGTTGTGATTGCTCTGATACAGGAAAAACTCCCGAAATATGTGGAGGCGAAACCATTTGAGATACAGGTTCTGACACCTATGCGCAAGGGGCTTCTTGGGGTGGATCGTCTGAATCAGATTCTGCAGAGATATCTGAATCCGCCGGATGCATCCAGAAAAGAGAAAGAAATCGGTCAGGGACTTTTCCGCGAGGGCGATAAAGTTATGCAGGTACGTAATAATTATCAGATGGAATGGGAAATACGCGGCAGATATGGAATCGCAATTGAAAAAGGTGTCGGTGTTTTTAATGGAGACACAGGAATTATCAGAACGATCAATGATTTTTCAGAAACAGCAGAGATAGAGTTTGAAGACGGTCGATGGGCTGAGTATTCATTCAAACAGCTGGATGAACTGGAACTTGCCTATGCTGTGACAATACATAAATCACAGGGATCTGAGTATCCGGCAGTGATCATACCGTTGCTTTCCGGACCGCGGATGCTGATGAACAGAAATCTTCTTTATACAGCAGTGACCCGTGCAAGAAAATGTGTAACAGTTGTGGGAAGTGAAGAGACCTTCCGTGAAATGATCAAAAATGAAAAACAGCAGAGAAGATACAGTTCACTTGACCTTCGTATACGGGAGAAAGGCGCGCTTTGAAAAAAGTTAAAGAAAAATGTCTGGATATTCTGTATCCGCCAAGATGTCCGGTCTGCAATGGGATAATTGACAATACACAGAGCAGGGTATGTCCGGAATGTGCAGAGGTATTTCATGTGATAAAAGATCATTACTGCATGAAATGTGGTAAGCCGGTCGGAGAAACAGAGGAATACTGTGGAGAATGTCGAAGCCGGGACAGAAGCTTCAGACAGGGAAGAGGTGTCTTTCTTTATAATGCGCAAATGAAGCAGTCTCTTCTCAGATATAAATATTATGGAAGCCGTGAATATGGCAAATATTATGCGGAATGTATATGTCGGTATCTGGGAAGAGATATACAAAACTGGAATCCTGATGTGATCGTTCCGGTTCCGATACACAGACGGAAACAGCGTATGAGAGGCTTTAATCAGGCTGCGGATCTGGCAGAATATACCGGAGAAATCCTTCATATTCCGGTGGCGGAAGACATTATATGCAAAATAAAAGAGACTCGATCGCAGAAAAAGCTGGATGCAAAAGAACGAAAGAAAAATCTGAAAAATGCGTTCCGGGCTGTTGCAGAAGTGCAGGGACTGAGAATATTGGTTATAGATGACGTCTATACAACAGGCAGTACAATAGAGGCAATGACAGAATGCCTTCTGGAAGCCGGTGCGGAATCTGTGTATTTTGTGACACTGTGCACAGGAAGCCTGTAAGTTCAGTGCTTATAAGAAGCTGAGGTTACTGTTCACAGGTAATATTCCGCGAGGTGTTTTGCCATGCATATGGCAAAATCCCGAGACATACGGGGCAAAATCCCATCACCGAAGGTGATATGGAATGGAGTTTGACCAAGTTGCTGTGAACGGAGTGAACAGTAACAAACTGAGAGCCAGGGAGCAGGCACAAAAAACACTTTCCATGCTTCGGGATATATGGTACAATTATCATAGGTATGATTTATATACGGTTGCGTGGAACGAACATTTGTAAGGAGCAAAATATGATCAACGAAGAGAAGATTAAGATAATGACAAAGCTTGCCATGTATGAGCAGGGCAAGGGCAGAAAACATCTGCCTGTCAGCAGATATTATCGCAGTGATTATATAGGGCTTGCCCTGATCAAGAATTTTTTTCTTGTAACGATTGGTTATTGTCTGATAGTTGCGGCAGTGGCGGTTTATTTTGGAGAGTATCTTCTGGAAAATATACACAAAATGAACCTGATCATGGCAGGAACTTATATTATAATCGGTTACCTGATCGTTCTTGTAGTATACTCAGTGCTGACGTATATACAGTATTCGGTTCAGTATTACCGGGCCAAAAAAAGTGTCAGAGAATACTACAGTCAGCTGACAGAACTGAACAAGATTTACGCCAGAGAGGAAAGAAAGTCTTCCGGCAGAGGAACCGCAGGAGGGTATCGTAAATGACAGCATTACTGGAATTCAAACAGAAAGTGAAAGGAATTTATGCACAGTACGAAGTGTATTTACTTCCTTTGTTCAAATTTGTCCTTGCTCTTGTCTATTTTATATGGATTAATTCCAATATGGGATATATGAAAGCACTTGATAATATTTTTGTAGTATTGATCTTATCACTGATCTGCAGTATTTTGCCGACTGGAATGATGATCTTCGCCGGTTTTGCACTGATGATAGGTCATTGCTATGCACTGGGGATAGAAGTAGCCGGTTTTCTGCTGGTTCTGGTCCTGTTTATGATGATTCTGTTTCTGCGCTTCAGTGCCGGTAAGAATGTAGTTCTGGTATTTACACCACTGGCATTTGCATTTGATATACCGGTTCTTCTTCCGATTGGATGCGGACTGCTCAGCAGCGCGGTATCTGCACTTCCGGCAGCCGGCGGAGTGGTTATATTCTATTTTATCCGTATGGTGCGTACACAGCTGCAGGTTCTTCAGTCTGGTGACGGCGATATTATCGGGCATCTTACAGTGTTGTCAGACGGACTGATGAAAAATGGAGAGATGTGGCTGACGTTGATCGCATTTGTAGTGGTTGTTCTTGCAGTTAATCTGATTCGTACAAGAATGTTTGATTATGCGTGGAGAATTGCAATTGTAGCCGGTGGAGTGATCTATGTAGTGATCATGCTGACAGGAAGCATGAGCCTGGGAATATCTATACAGGTGGTATCATTGATCATCTATACAGTTGTTGCTGTCCTGGTTGGAATTATTCTGGAGTTTTTTGTTTTTGGTGGTGACTATACGAGGACAGAGCGTCTGGAATATGAAGATGATGATTATTACTATTATGTAAAAGCAGTTCCGAAAGCGCTTGTTGCTACTTCTGAGAGAAGTATCAAAAAGATCAATGGAGAATCAAACAGAGAAGAGCGCAAGAGCAGTGAACGAGTAGTGAATTATTCAGCACCGCTCTTTCAGGGAGAAGAATCTCTCAAAAAGAAGACGCAAAAAAATGAAGAATCTGCTGTAATAGAGAAGGCAGATATGGACGATATTGATTTTGAAAAGAAACTGGAAGAATCTCTGAAGGATTTATGATTTAGGGAGATTATTCAGAAATAACCCGAAAACCACAGAAAAAGGAAAGGAGAGTTTATGCGAAACATTACAGATATATTGATCAGATATTTATCAGATATCAATCTGCCGTCTGTCAGTATTATCGATGTGATTGAAATTTGTCTGATTACATTTTTTGTATATCAGTTTATGGTGTGGATCAAATTCACGCGAGCATATACTCTGCTGAAAGGTCTTCTGGTCATTGGAGCATTCCTTATCATCGCATATATATTCAACATGAGTACGATTTTGTGGATCGTATCGAAGTTGGCGAGTGCTCTGATCACGGCAATTGTTGTAATATTTCAGCCTGAACTGCGGAAGGTCGTCGAACAGCTGGGACAGAAAAAAATAATGGCTTCGATTATTCCGTTTGATTCCGGCAAAGAAGTAAAAGAACGTTTTACAGATAAAACAGTCAATGAACTGATCAAAGCATGTTTTGATATGGCAGAAGTGAAGACAGGGGCACTGATCGTGATCGAACAGGATATCCGTCTGGATGAATATGTTCGAACAGGTATCAATGTAGATGCGATTCTGACGAGTCAGCTTCTGATCAATATTTTTGAACATAATACGCCGCTGCATGATGGGGCAGTGATCGTCCGGGGAGACCGAATCGTGGCAGCAACCTGTTACCTGCCGTTATCAGATAATATGGAACTCAGTAAACAGCTTGGAACCAGACATCGCGCAGGTGTGGGAATCAGTGAAGTGACAGATTCTGTTACAATCATTGTTTCAGAAGAAACAGGGCAGGTTTCTGTGGCACAGAATGGCAAGCTGATGCGAAATATCGGCAGCAGTCAGCTGCGGGAAGTTCTGGAGAGAGCTCAGAACAAGAAAATTGTTGATAACAGTAAACTGCGGCAATTGTTGAAGGGAAGAGGAAAACATGAAGAAAAACGTAGGAAATAATCTTTCTTTAAAGATTCTGTCTCTTGCAGTTGCAATTCTGGTATGGCTTCTGGTGGTGAATGTCAACAATCCGATCAGTACGAAATCTTTTGTTATATCAGATGTGGAATTGCTGAATGAAGCATATATTGATGCGGATGGCAAAATGTGTATGCAGGATGAGGAACAGGTTCCTATTCGTGTGACGATCAAGGCTCAGCGAAAGATCCTGGATAAGATATCTCAGAGGGATATTCGTGCTGTGGCAGATCTTCAGCAGGCAGTGAGCCTGAATACAGATCCTGTTATGGTACCTATCACAGTATCCTGCGGACGTATTTCTCCGGACAATATTGAGGTAACTCCACAAAATCTTAGTCTTCATCTTGAAGAGAAGGACACACAGGAGTTTGTAGTGAATGTAACGACCAATAATACAAAGCCGGACAGAGGCTATGAAATTGGTACACTGACTTCCAATCCGGAGAAAATCAAGATTACAGGTCCGATGTCTTTGATTAATAAAATAGATAAAGTAAATGCTTCTATAGATGTTGACGGAGCAACAGAGGACGTGATACAGGAAAAGGATGTCAAGATCATTGATAAAAACGGTGAAGAGTTTACAGATACCGATATGGGATACCTGAACGTATCAAAGGTATATGTGACTGCCAGATTATGGAAGGTTCAGTCTAATGTCAAGATCAGTGCAGAATATACAGGAGAACCTGCGGAAGGATATCAGGTAGAGAGCATCAGCACGACACCGAATGTGCTCAGTGTTGCAGGCAGTGAAGACGCACTGGCTGCCCTTAAGGAACAGAACAACACGATCTGTCTTCCTGGGTCTGTTGCTGATATATCAGACCGTGACAGTGATTTTGAAGAAAAGATCAATATTTCGGAGTATCTTCCAGATGGAATCAAACTTACCAGTGACTCCAGCGAGGATGTCTTTGTCAGAGTGAATATCCTTCCGGAGGGAAGTAATGTATGTGAAGTTCCGACAAAGAACATTTGCGTTAATAATTCACCGGATGGAATGCAGGTTGCATTCGATACTGCAAAAATAGAAATTCGTGTTAAAAAGGATTCAGAGAACCTTGATGATCTTACAGAGAAGGATATTAAAGCATCCATAGATCTTAAGGGGATGAGTGAGGGAAGTTACGAAGTGCCGGTCAGCATTGAAATTCCAAAGGGATATGAACTTGTGGATGAAGTGGAGACGGGCGTGGAAATTTCAAAGATTTCTACAGCAGATGAAAACAGTTAACAGGAGATTTCGCAATGGTAAGCCAGAAGATAACAATCAACAATCCATCGGGTCTGCATTTACGCCCGGCGGGGATTTTATGTAATGAAGCTATAAAATACGATTCCGTAATCACATTTGCCTTTGAAGGTGGTACAGCAAATGCAAAAAGCGTTCTGAGTGTGCTGGGTGCATGTGTGAAATGCGGGGATGAAATTGAACTGGTCTGTGAAGGGGCAGACGAAGAGGAAGCTATGAAAGCTTTGACTGATGCAATCCGCGGAGGTCTTGGTGAATAGAAAAGTTTATGTAAATGAATTTAAGGAGGAGTAGTTGTGAAAAAACGAGTTGTAGCAGTAATGCTGAGTCTTGCAATGTGTGTGTCTGCAGGTGCTGAAGCAAGTATTGTCAGTGCGGCTGAGTTTTCTTCTGAAACAACTGGTGTAGAAGCAGCAGAGCTTGATGCAGAGACAGATGTTGTTGAAGATGTGACCGAGGATCCGGCAGTGACAGAAGCTCCTGAGGTGACAACTGTACCGGAGGATGTGACTCAGGATACAGAGCAGACAGAGAATCCTGCTGATGGGCTGGAAGAAGATCCTGCTGATGAGCAGATAGATGTTGATTTTACAGATGGGAATGATGCAGATGCAGCTGCGACCACAGATGTACTTCAGCCGGAAGAAAGTTCTGCTGATATAGTTGGCGTTGGAGAATCTGTAGGTGATCACGAGGCAAAACTTCAGTATACCCGCTGGATTCCGGATAATGCAAAGAATCCTGTTAAATGGAAACTGAAAAAGCCTGCAACTGCAAAAACACAGGAAGAAGCAGCAGGAACAGCCGAAGCAGCAGAAGCAGCAGGAACATCAGAAGAAGCAGAGAAGACAGATGCTGTTGATGAAGGGTACCTGATTGATGCAGATGAAAGTGCAGAAACAGAAGTAGAGCCGACAGAAGAACCTGCTCAGGAGACAGAAGCACAGTTGACGGAAGATGCTGCGCAGGATGCAGGAACTACCGGTAAATATTATACATCAGCTGACGGATTAGTTAAGATCACGACATTAAATACGGATGGAAGTGAACTTTTTACAGCTTATTATGCATTTGATGCAGACGGATATCTCATAACAGGAAGAAGTCTGGTTGGTGACAATACTATAGATTATTACTATTTCCTGACAGCAGATGAAACAGATGTTATTAATTCTTTATATAACAATGATAAATCAACGAAGATCAAAACCCCGTATAATTCCTGTCTTGGTCGAATGATCAGTGAGGAATGGAGATGGAATGCGGAAGACGGAGTATTTAATTATTATACTCCGAAGCAGGAGACGATCAAAGCCGGTGTTCACAAGATTAATGGGGAATCCTATTATTTACAGAAGGATGGAAAACCATTTGTTGGTGATCTAACGATCAACGGATATGTTTATTATTTCCGTCCGGCAGCATCAGAAAATGATATTCCTGGTAAAATGGCGCGTAATGGCTGGGTAAGCAGGGATAAGCAGTGGCGTTACTTTGATGCAGATGGCCGTTATATCAAAAAAGGTGTCGGAGCGTATAAGATTCTGAGCAACAGCAATAATCTTTATCTGCTGAATGCAAATGGTTATCTGATCACCAATAAGAAGGCAACCAAAGGTGCAGATGGTTATTATTATCTGGCAGACGGAAATGGTGTTGCATATAGAAACAAACTTGTCAAATATGGTAAATACAGATTCTACTTCATGAGTAACGGACGCCGTGCCCCATGGAAGAATCGTTGGGTGAAGCTTGCAGGAACCGGAAACCGTTATTATTATTTTGGTAAGGTCGGAGGCCGCGTAGAGGAACAGAAAGGTATCAAGAAAGTTACTGTAAACGGTAAATTTATTGGATGGTTCTGTTTCCCTGAATCAGGTAACAACCTGCAGAATACATGGAATGGCGGAAGATATTACCTTGCAGATGGTCGCATGGCAAGTGGTGTCACAAAAATCAACGGAAAGTATTATTTCTTCCAGAGATCTTCTGCCAGTGCTTATAAGGGTGTTGCTTATAAAAACAAATGGATCAAGTACAATAACAAATACTACTATGCATCCGGAAACAGTACTCTTATTGAGAATGGATGGAAACGTCTGAAATCAGATGGAAAATACTATTACTTCCTGTTCCAGAACTGCACAGCTGTGACAAATAAATCTGGTGTGAAGCGTGGAGGCGTCTACGGAAGTCTGGACAGCAGAGGAAGATTCATTGAAGCTGGCTGGGTTGTTGCAAGCAACAAGAGAAACCTTGTTCGTTTCATGGATTCAAAAACCGGCAAATATGTTAAGAATACGGTAAGATGGATCAATGGTGTTCAGTACAGATTTGACAAAAAAGGATACAGAGTCAATGACAGAACAAATGAATTCAAACGCAGCAGATATTATCTTGCCTGTGATCGTGTTAATGGAGTGATGACTGTTTATACAGACAGTTCTATGACGATTCCGATCAAGACAATTCGTGTATCAGTAGGAAATCCGACCAGTCTGACAACAGCAGGTACCTATAGACTCTCCAGGTCTGCACGTTGGCAGCAGCTGATGGGACCATCCTGGGGACAGTATGGTACACATGTAGATGGATGCGGACAGGGAGGAATCTTTGTTCATTCCATAGCGTGCAGCCAGATGAATGATCACAACCTTCCGGCAGGAGAATATTACAAACTCGGAAATCCGGCATCTCATGGATGTATCCGCTGCTGTGTGGCAGATGCAAAATGGGTATTTGATAACTGCAATGGATCAACCATCAGAATTTTTGACGGCAAATATGCCAAAGATGAAGTCTTTAAAGGACCTCTGGGAAGAAAGGCTATTACACCATTGAGAGGTAATGGAACATTCGACCCGACAGACCCGGCTTATGCTGGCAAATAACAAAAATATGGCGCTCTCCCAACTGGAGAGCGCTTTTCAGGAGGAAAAGTAAGATATGAGAACATACCTTGTAACAGGTGGAGCAGGATTCATCGGATCCAACTATATTCATTATATGTTTAAGAAATATGATAATGAAATTCGTATTATCAACGTGGATAAACTGACTTATGCAGGAAATCTTGAAAATCTGAAGGATATTGAAGAACGCGAGAATTATACATTTGTGAAAGCTGATATTTGTGACAGCGAAGCAATTATGAAGATCTTTGATGAAAATGATATCGACAGAGTTGTTCATTTTGCAGCAGAAAGTCATGTGGACAGAAGTATCCGTAATCCGGAAGTGTTTGTGAAAACAAATGTACTGGGAACACTTGTTATGCTGAATGCAGCAAAATCTGCATGGGAGCTTCCGGATGGAACCTTTAAACCTGATAAAAAATTCCTGCACGTATCTACAGATGAGGTATATGGCTCACTGGAAGAGGATGGTGGATTTTTCTATGAGACAACACCATATGATCCGCACAGTCCGTATTCTGCAAGCAAAGCGTCTTCCGATATGCTTGTAAAATCTTATATGGATACTTATAAATTCCCGGCAAACATTACAAACTGCAGTAATAACTACGGACCGTACCAGTTTCCGGAGAAACTGATTCCGCTCATCATCAACAATGCATTACAGGGTAAGAAACTCCCTGTATATGGTGATGGAAAGAATGTGCGTGACTGGCTGTATGTTATGGATCATGCCAAGGGTATCGATATGGTGCAGGAAAAAGGCCGTCTTTTTGAAACTTATAATATTGGCGGACATAACGAAAAACAGAATATCCAGATCATTCACATTATTCTGGATACTCTGCAGGAGATGCTTCCGGATGGAGATCCTCGTAAAGAACTTGTCAGCGAAAATCTGATCACTTACGTAGAGGATCGTAAGGGACATGATCGTCGTTATGCGATTGCACCGGATAAAATCAAAGAAGAAGTTGGCTGGTATCCGGAAACCTGTTTTGAAGATGGTATCCGTCTGACGATCCAGTGGTTTTTTGAACATGAAGACTGGATGAAGAATGTTACCAGTGGTGATTATCAGAAATACTACGATGAAATGTATAAAACAAAATAAGTTTATTTGAAAGCCAGAGAAAAGCTGTATATTTCGGGTTATGCCTGATTTATACAGCTTTTTCTATGCGCTCAAAAGACGGGAAGATATTTTTGGAGAAAATAGGCATTGAATTTACAGGGCGATTGTGAGAAAATAATATGAGATATGTCTAGTTTTAGAAGGCTGAGTTTTTCTCAGGGAGTTACTGGAATCAGTAACTTTTTATGATGGAGGTAAAAAAATGAACAAGAGAGTATACCAGATTGCCGCAGTAATTGGTGCTGCCGTGCTTCTGGTGTCTTCTGTAACGACACAGGCTGCAACTGTAACTACAAACGGAACACCGGCTCCGGTAGAGACGGATCTGGTGGCAAACTGGCCAGCTGCTCCTGCAATTACATCGGAAGCAGCAGTGCTGATGGATGCAGATACAGGTGCTGTTCTGTATAACAAAGGAATGGACGAGTATCGTTATCCTGCAAGCACTACAAAGCTGATGACATTATTGGTTGCTATTGAGAACAGTTCGCCAAAGGATACGGTTACTTTTACGGAAACAGGTATTCGTGATGTCACATGGGACAGCAGTAATATCAATGCAAAGCTTGGTGAAGTTATGTCAATGAAGGATTGCTGGATGGCTGCCTATATCCAGTCAGCAAATGAAGTATGTGCGCAGATCGCTGAAACAGTAGGCGGAACAGAAGCAAATTTTGTTGAGATGATGAATCAGAAAGCAAAAGAGCTTGGGTGTACACATACCCATTTTGCAAATGCAAGTGGACTTCCGGATGAAAATCATTATTCAAGTGCATATGATCTGGCAAAGATCATGCGGGCAGGACTTCAGAACAAGAGATTTTGTAATGTCCTGAGTCGTGCAAGCTATAAAATTCCGAAGACAAATATGAGTGAGGCAAGAGCATTGCATACACATATGCCTCTGATGGCAAAGGAATCAAATCTGTACTATGAAGGATGTATTGGCGGCAAAACAGGATTTGCAACGGAAGCACAGCACACACTTGTGACGGTAGCTGAGCGGGACGGGCGCAGATATATTGCAGTTACTCTGCATGCAGCAGATCTGGGAATCAACTGTAGTGACAGTATCGCATTGTTTGATTATGCATTTAACAATTTCGAATCGATTGATGTAAATGGAAGAAAAATGACGGTACCGAAAGGGGTTACAGTCAGTGATCTGACAATGGAGACATCTGATAGAAATGGTAAAACATTGAATCGATATTATTACAACAGTCAGTTTGTCGGATATGTAATTGCAGCAGAGCCGACGGAAACACCGACACCGGAACCGACAGTGGAAGTGCAGGAATCCTCGGAAAATACAGAGAGAATTTCTGAGAATACAGAGGAAAGCGGAAGTAAGACTGAAATGCAGACAGAACAGAAATCTCTGACGGAACAGATTCAGGAAATCCGTACCGAAGGTCTTTCTTCCACAATGAAGATATTACTGAGTATCATGGGAGCTATGGCGGTGCTTCTTATTGCATTGCTGATAGCACTTCATATAAAGAAAGACTGATAACAAGATACAGATCAGATAAATCAATAAAAACAAAACCTGAAACAAAGGAGGAAACCTAATGAAAGGTATTATTTTAGCAGGTGGTTCAGGAACCAGATTATATCCATTAACAAAAGCAATTTCCAAGCAGATCATGCCGGTTTATGATAAGCCGATGATCTATTATCCGTTATCTACACTGATGCTTTCCGGAATCCGTGAGATTCTGATCATATCTACACCAAGAGATCTTCCGGTATTCCGTGAACTTCTTGGAGATGGAAAACAGCTTGGAATGAGATTTGAATATGCAGTTCAGGAACAGCCAAGAGGTCTTGCAGATGCTTTTATTATCGGTGCAGACTTTATTGGTGATGATGCAGTCGCATTAGTTCTCGGAGATAATATTTTCTACGGACAGAGCTTTTCCAGAGTTCTTCTGAATGCATATAAGCGTACAGAAGAAGAAAAAGGTGCAACTATTTTCGGGTATTATGTAAGGGATCCGAGAGAATACGGAGTCGTTGAATTTGACGAGAACGGAAAAGCACTTTCAATTGAAGAAAAACCGGAGCATCCGAAGTCAAATTACGCAGTGCCGGGACTGTATTTCTATGATAATGATGTTGTGGAAATTGCCAAAAACGTAAAACCTTCTGCACGTGGTGAGATTGAGATCACAAGCATCAACAATGAGTATCTGCAGAGAGGGACACTGAAGGTTGAGACCCTCGGACGCGGATTTGCGTGGTTAGATACAGGAAACCATGATTCTCTTCTTGATGCGGCAGATTTTGTGGCTGCTTTCCAGAAACGTCAGGGATTATATATCTCCTGCATAGAAGAGATCGCATACAAACGTGGATTTATTACAAAAGAGCAGCTTGTCGAACTGGCACAGCCGCTTCTTAAGACTGCATATGGTAAATATTTGATCGAAGTAGCGGAGGGATTATAAAATGGGTAAAATTACAGTAGAAACCTGTCATATTGACGGATTAAAGGTGATCACACCGACAGTATTCGGAGACGAACGCGGATATTTTATGGAAACATATAATTACAATGATTTCAAAGAAGCAGGAATTGATGTGGAATTTGTTCAGGACAACCAGTCCTGTTCCCGTAAGGGAGTCCTTCGTGGCCTTCATTTTCAGATCAATTATCCGCAGGATAAGCTGGTACGTGTGGTAAACGGAGAAGTTTTTGACGTTGCAGTTGATCTTCGTGAAGGATCACCGACTTACGGACAGTGGTTTGGAGTTCTGCTTTCAGCGGAAAATAAGAAACAGTTTTTTATTCCGAAGAACTTTGCCCATGGCTTTGTAGTTCTGTCTGATACAGCAGAATTTGTATATAAATGTACAGATTTCTATCATCCGAATGATGAGGGCGGACTTGCTTACAACGATCCGGATATTGGTGTGGAATGGCCGATTCCGGAAGGAATGGAACTGATCCTTTCTGATAAAGATCAGAAATGGGGAGGAATCAAAGAATACACTGCCAACAGGAGTAAAAAAGATTGAAAAAAGAAACCTGGCTGCCGGGGGAAATCTACAGAAATCGAAGATTAGTTTTTTCTCTGGCCAAAAATGATTTCAAAACAAAATATGCAGGTTCCTATTTCGGCACTGTATGGGCCTTTATTCAGCCAATTGTAACAATCTGTGTGTACTGGTTTGTATTCGGTCTGGCACTTCGGAATGGTACCGACAAGGGAGTTCCGTTTGTATTATGGCTGATTGCCGGACTTGTTCCGTGGTTTTTTATTCAGGATGGACTGATCGGTGGAACAAATTCGCTTCTGGAATACAATTACCTGGTAAAAAAAGTCGTATTTAATATACGTATCCTTCCGGTAGTGAAGGTGTTTTCAGCAATATTTGTACACTGCTTCTTTGTTGTGATCGTGCTGGTGATCTATACCTGTATGGGATTTCCGCCAAGTCTGTATGCTCTGCAGCTTGTATATTACAGCTTCTGTATTTTTATGCTGATCCTTGCAGTGACTTACATGACAAGTGCAGCAGTGGTGTTTTTCCGTGATCTGAGTCAGATCATCAATATCATGCTGCAGGTTGGAGTCTGGGTAACTCCTATTATGTGGGATTTTAATGACCTCGGACTTGGAGGAACTCTTGCAAACATATTAAAACTGAATCCGGTATTCTATATTGTGCAGGGATATCGTGATTCTCTGATCAACAAAGTTGCAATATGGGAACATCCGGTGCTGACAATTTATTTCTGGGCATTTACACTGATCGTGTTTGCACTTGGAACCCGACTGTTTAAAAAACTTCAGGTACATTTTGCCGATGTACTGTAAGCGGAGAGTAGAATGAGTGAATTTGCAATTCAGGTAAAACATCTGGATAAGATGTATAAATTATATAATAAACCGTCAGACCGACTGAAAGAAGCTCTGGGAATCAAAGTTCCTGTCAGAGAGCATTATGCACTTTGTGATGTCAGTTTTGATGTAAAAAGGGGTGAAACTGTGGGAATTATCGGAACGAATGGTTCCGGTAAATCCACAATCCTCAAGATTATTACCGGTGTACTGAATCCTACCGGGGGAGAAGTAGAAGTAGATGGAAGAATTTCTGCACTGCTGGAACTTGGAGCCGGATTCAACATGGAATACACCGGAATTGAGAATGTATACCTCAATGGAACCATGATGGGATTTTCAAAAGAAGAGATTGATGCCAGACTGCAGGATATTCTGGATTTTGCGGATATCGGTGATTTCGTACATCAGCCGGTAAAATCATATTCCAGTGGTATGTTCGTTCGTCTGGCTTTTGCTGTTGCGATCAACATCGATCCGGAGATTCTTATTGTGGATGAGGCACTTTCTGTAGGAGATGTGTTTTTTCAGGCAAAATGTTATCGGAAATTCGAAGAATTCAAAAAAATGGGTCGTACAATACTTTTTGTCAGCCATGATCTCAGCAGTATTTCGAGATATTGCGACAGAGTAATTCTTCTGAATAAAGGTATAAAACTGGAAGAAGGATCACCAAAACAGATGGTGGACATGTACAAACAGCTTCTGGTAGGACAGGATCCAACCAAACAGCAGGAAAAAGAAGAAAAGAAAAAAGAAAGCTGGAGTGAAGAATTTCAGGTAAATCCGAATATGCTGGAATACGGCAATAAGCTGGCAGAGATCACAGATTTTGCAGTGATCGATGATAAGGGCAGATCAACCAATACGATTGAGAAGGGAAGTTCCTTTCAGATACGTATGAAGGTTGCTTTTCATGAGACAATTCAGGAACCGATCATGGCATATACCTTTAAGGATATCAAAGGAACGGAGATTACCGGAACAAATACCATGTTTGAAAAAATGCATATAGAGCACTCAGAAAAAGGGGATACCTGTACAGTGACATTTACGCAGGAGATGTTTCTTCAGGGAGGAGAGTACCTGCTTGCGTTTGGATGTACAGGATACAAGGACGGAGAGTTCACTGTTTTTCACAGACTCTATGATGCATGCAACATTACCGTTGTTTCTGAACAGAATACAGTAGGCTTTTATGATATGAATTCAAAAGTGGAGATTCAATACGGAGAAGAAAAATGAGTGAAAAAATAGGACAGGTTATTCTGGATGATACGTATTACCCGGGACAGGATTTATATACAGATGGTGCGATTGAAGATGAGATGCTGGAAATTGCAAAAACCTGTCCGGAAGAAAAGTGGAATCAGGTGATCGCTGAGCGCAAAAGCTGGCCGATCCTGTATCATTATTCACATATCAGAGAAAATATCTTAAGCTGGATTCCTTTTACAGGAAATGAAAATGTTCTGGAAATAGGGGCAGGCTGTGGAGCAGTGACAGGAGCACTCTGTAAAAAAGCGGCAAAAGTCACCTGCATTGAACTGTCCAGAAAGCGCAGCATGATCAATGCATGGCGCCACAAAGATTTCCAGAATCTGCAGATTCTGATGGGAAATTTCCAGGATATCGAAAGAAATCTTACAGAAAAATATGATTATATCACACTGATCGGTGTGTTTGAATATGGAGAGGCTTACATACAGAGTGAAACACCGTATGTGGATTTTCTCAAAATTATTTCCAGACATCTGAAACCAGACGGAAAAATTGTGCTTGCGATCGAAAACCGTCTTGGACTGAAATACTGGGCTGGATGTACGGAGGATCATTTCGGAACGCTTTTTGAAGGTCTGGAAGGATATCCGACGACAAACGGAGTTAAAACTTTTTCCAGAAAGGAACTGGCAGAGATCCTCAGGAAAGCGGGAAATCTTCAGGCTGAATGGTACTATCCATTTCCGGATTACAAACTGCCGATGACAATTTATTCTGATAAAAGACTTCCGGCCAAGGGTGAGCTGAATCGTCTGGAGACAAACTATGACAGATTACGGCTGCAGTTATTCCAGGAATCACCGGTATATGATTCGTTGATTGAGAATGATCTGTATCCGGAATTTGCCAATTCCTTTCTTCTTCTGATCGGCAAAGACCGTGTGAAGACAGAAACGATTTATGCAAAATTTTCCAACGAGAGAAATCCGAAGTTTTCTATTCGGACGGAAATTAGTGAGAACAATACAGGTACGAGATATGTACAGAAACTTCCGGCAGATCAGACAGCATCAGGTCATGTAAAAAAACTTGAAAAAATTTCCAGAGAATTGACAACCTTTTATGGAAGAGAGGGGCTGGAACTGAACAGCTGTCATGCAGAAAAGAATGGGGTGCGTCTGGAATATCTGGAAGGTGAAACTCTGGAAGAACGTCTTGATGAACTTCTGGAGGAAGGAAAACTGGAAGAACTGGAAAAACTGTTCTTTATGTATATAAAAAAGATCCAGCATATTCATGATGGAGAATTATTCTTTAAAACACCGGAATTCGTTGAAGTATTCGGTGATGTACCGGTAAGTGAAACCTGCCGCTGCAGTGGTATGTCCAATATTGATCTGGTGCCGGCCAATATCCTGATTGAAAAAGACAGGGTTTCCGTTATCGACTATGAATGGACATTCCGTTTTCCGATTCCCTGCAAATACATTCTGTACAGAATGATTCATTATTATCTGGAAAGCGATGGAAAACGTCGGATTCTGAAAGAACTGGATTTTTACGGCAAGGCGGGAATTACAGATGAAGAGATGAAAATATTTGCAGAAATGGAACAGAATTTCCAGAAATATATGGAGGGGGATCATATTCCACTGCTTGCAATGTACGAAGAGGTTTCTCCGGGCAAGGTAGATGTTCTTGCTTATTATGAACAGATCCGTATTGCAGGGGCAGAAAGAAAACTGCAGGTATTTTATGACAGAGGAAATGATTTCTGTGAAAAGGATTCAGTTGTCCTTCCAATGGGAAAACATGGAGTAAAGGTGGAAATTCCGATACCATCAAATGTGAACAGACTTCGTCTGGATCCCGGTGAAGCAGCAGGAGGACTTTTCCTGAAAAATCTCAGTCTTGAGAACGAAAAGAAAATACCATTTACGACAAATGGATTTCCGATTGCAAAACATAAGTATTATTTTGGTGCAGGGGATCCACAGTTTATCATATCTGATATTCCACAGGGAGAACATACACTGAGATTTGAAATAGAAGTAATCAGGGAACAGGAAGCAAGGGACAGATTCTGGAAAGAATTCAGTCGTGTATCTGCGCAGCGTGATCAGGAAATTCAACATCTGAAACGGCAAATACATGAGATGGAAAACACAAAGGTCTGGAAGATGTACAGAAGCATCAGGAAGAAATAGTTTACGGTTCATATAAAAAATAAAATGAGGACAGAACATGGAAGAATTACGCTTTAGCGTAGATGAACAGAAATATAATGACAGACATGGGCATGTTTTAAGTCTGGAAGGATGGTATATTCCGACATCCGGGAAAGAATGTAAATTTGAGCTGGTTGCCGACGGACATGAGAAGATTGAAATCCCGAAAGTGATTTTTCGTCCAAGACCAGATGTAGAACAGGCACTTCAGATAGAAACAGGAGAATTTCTGCCGGGATTTACTGTGAAGATTCCGGAAGTACTTCAACTGATCAACAAATATCAGGATCTGGAACTGTTTTTGTATGATGGAGAGAAACGATGCTCCCTCTGGGAAAAAACATCAGATGAACTGGAAGAGTTTCTGAAAGAAAGTCTGGTGGAATTCCATCTTGACCGGGTGGAAATTCTTTATGACACCATGCTTGAGATTCAGGGCTGGGTAATCGACCAGAGAGGTGAAGTGGAAGTTACAGTACACAAAGAGGACACCAGTATTCTGGACTGCAGAATAAACAGAGGCAGGCGCCCGGATGTTGTAGAACGACTGGGACTGGATGAAGAATACAGACAGCAGGAGATCGGATTCCGTATTTCTGCTGTTCTTCAGGAAATCCCCGGAAAGAGGATCGTACTTCATTTCAGGGGAGATTCTGTAACAAAGACCTGTGAGGTCAATGTACAGGAACTTCAGAAGGCAAATAAGCCCAAAGGATTTTTCAGCAGACTGTTTGGAAAAAACAATCCCGAGACAAAGGGGAGTTATGAAGCGTGGCTTGCGAAACATCAGGCGGACAAGCGTACTCTTCGCAAACAGAAACATGCTTCTTTTGCACAGAATCCCAAAATCAGTATTGTGATTCCGCTGTATGCAACACCGCTTCCGTATCTGAAAGAACTGCTTGAGTCCGTACGGGCGCAGAGTTATGCAAACTGGCAGCTTTGCCTGGCAGACGGAAGTCCGGATGATAAAGTAAAAGAGTTTATCGAGAAACATTACAGTCGGGAAAAGAGAATTTCTTATAAAAAACTTGACGAAAATGGTGGAATCTCTGTAAATACGAATGCGGCGATCGAGATGGCAGAGGGAGAATATCTGATGCTCTGTGATCATGACGATACACTGGAGCCGGATGCTCTGTATGAAATTGTCAGGGTCGTCAATGAAAAATCAGCCGATGTCATCTATACAGATGAGGATAAGGTAAGCATGGACGGACAGCACTATTTTGATCCGAATTTTAAACCGGATTATAATCTTTTCCGTCTGCGTGAAAACAATTATATCTGCCATATTTTTGTTGTTCGAAAAAGCCTGGCGGATAAAGTCGGATATCTTAGAACAGAGTTTGACGGGGCACAGGATTTTGATTTTATTTTCAGATGCTGTGAACAGGCAGAAAGCGTTGTGCATATTCCGAGAGTGCTTTATCACTGGAGATGCCATATGGATTCTACAGCAGCAGATCCGGAGAGCAAGAAATATGCTTATGAGGCGGGACGCAATGCGATTCGTGAGCATTATCAGAGACTTGGAATAGATGCCAGTGTGGAGATGACAGAACGTCCGGGATGGTACAGAAGTTATGTGAAGATTCAGGGGAATCCAATGATTTCAATTATTATTCCAAATAAAGATCATGCAGATGATCTGGAACTGTGTCTGTTTTCCATGGCAAAGAAATCGACTTACCGGAATTATGAAGTGCTGATCGTTGAGAATAACAGCGAAAAAGAAGAAACATTTTCCTATTATGAAAAACTTCCGGGTCGATATCCAAAGGTGCGTGTTCTGAAATGGGAAAAGGAATTTAATTATTCAGCAATCAATAATTTTGCTGCCAGAGAGGCAAAAGGCGAGTATCTTCTGTTTCTGAACAATGATGTGGAAATACTGACATCACAATGGATGGAAGAGATGCTGCAGATCTGTCAGCAGGAACAGGTTGCAGCAGTAGGAGCGAAACTTTATTATCCGGATGATACGGTTCAGCATGCCGGAGTTGTTCTGGGCTTGGGAGGAATTGCCGGACATATTATGTGTCGCGCGTCCAGAGAAGATCCCGGTTATTTTGGAAGAATGATCAGCGTACAGGAAATCAGTGCAGTGACAGCAGCCTGCATGATGGTAAAGAAAGCTGACTTTGATGCAGTCGGTGGTTTTGACGAGACTTTTCAGGTGGCGTTCAATGATATTGATCTGTGCATGAAACTGCGCGCGGCAGGAAAGAAAATCGTGTTTACACCACATGCCGAACTGTATCACTATGAGTCTAAATCGAGAGGTCTGGAGGATACTCCGGAAAAACAGTTCCGGTTTGAGAAAGAAATAGCCAGATTTAAGGAAAAATGGAGTACTCAGCTTGACGCAGGAGATCCTTATTACAGTCCGAATCTTTCTGTAAAGGAAGGGGATTGCTCTATCAGAGAAGACTGAGAAGTGAGGTAGGAAATTTATATGGCAAAGGAAATTTTTGAGGTAACAAAGGACCGTTTTCACCTGCAGGATCCCTGCTGTTATATATTGCAGGGAACATGGCCAAAAGAGGCCAGAATGCGTGCAAAACTTGATGGTTCTGAAGTAAAAGCGGAAATTCAGCGTCTGGAAGTTGTCAGTGCACTGGAGCGATTTAAAGATCCTGATCTGATGCGGGGAGAACGGATCACAGCGGCAGTTCAGCTTCCTGAATCACTGGAAGGTTATCAGAAACTCAGCATTTATGCAGAGACACCGGAAAAAACGTTCTGCTGGTTTTCTGTTTCTGTAAAGGATCTGGAAAAACGAAGAGGAAAACCACAGTTTTATATTGAAGAAGAAAAGGTACAGCAGGGATTCCTGAGAATCCGTGGATGGGCAGTGGCTGCCGAACCGGTGCGCATTCAGATATTTGATGAAAATAAAGAAAAGATCCAGGCAGAAATACTTCGTACAGAACGAGTAGATGTAGAACAGCTTTACGAAGAGATGGAACAGATGGAAATTAAAGATAAGTCAGGCTTTTTTGTCGAACTGACAAATCTTAAAGGTAAAGTAGTCTATGTTGTTTTTTATGCAGGAAATACGAAATCTGTACATGTGGCACATCTGCAGCCGTCTGTAGTAATGTGCAAAAAAATAGAAAAATATGCGCAAAAAGGTCTTCGCTACTGGAAATCACAGGGAAGTGCAGCTCTTTTGGGTAAAGTCGCAGCAAAAGTAAAAACAGCATCAACAAGAGAAATTCCATATCAGAAATGGATTGTGAGACATCTTCCGAGTGCCAGAGAGCTGGAACGTCAGAGAAGAGAGAAGTTTGAGTTTCAGCCTAAAATTTCGATTGTGATTCCTCTGTATAAGACAAATGAGAAATATCTTCGACAGCTGGTGGATACCATCCGAAATCAGACATATCCGAACTGGGAATTATGTCTGTCTGACGGAAGTGGAGCAAATTCACCGATCGCACGTATTCTGGAAGCACTGAAAGCATCAGACGAGAGAATTAAAGTTGTCTCTCATGCAGAACCGCTGCAGATTTCTGAAAACACGAATGCTGCAATAGAAATTGCAACAGGTGATTATATTGCATTTGCAGATCATGACGATGAACTGACGCCGCATGCACTGTTTGAATGTGTGAAGGCTCTGAATAAGAACAGAGAGATCAAAGTACTCTATTCAGATGAAGACAAAATGTCCATGGACGGACATAAGTTCTTTCAGCCGCATTTCAAACCGGATTATAATCCGGATCTGCTCTGTACGGTAAATTATATCTGTCATTTATTTGTTGTGGACAGAAAAATTATCGAGCAGGTTGGAACTCTTCGTAAAGAATTTGACGGAGCACAGGATTATGATTTTATTTTCCGCTGCGTGGAAGCTGTAAAACCAGAAGAGATCTATCATGTGCCGAAAATATTGTATCACTGGAGATGCCATGAGGACTCTACTGCGGAGAATCCGGAAAGTAAGACATATGCATTTGAGGCGGGAAAACGTGCGATTGAGGAGCATTATAAAAGAACTGGAATTGATGCGGAAGTATATCAGGGAGAATTTCTTGGACTTTACAGAACGAGATTTCACAGAGATCATGATCCGTTGATTTCAATCATCATTCCAAATAAGGATCATATTGATGATCTGAAGCGATGCATGGACTCGATCGATCAGAAATCAAGCTACAAAAATTATGAATTTATTATCGTAGAAAACAACAGCACGGAAGAGTCTACTTTCCAGTATTACAAACAGCTGGAGGCAGAAAATCCAAAGGTTCATGTGGTATACTGGGACAGGGAATTCAATTATTCTGCAATCAATAATTATGGAGCAACTTTTGCAAAAGGAGAGTATATTCTTCTTCTGAATAATGATACTGAGATCATTAATGAAGACTGTCTGGAAGAATTGCTGGGATATTGTATGCGCAGTGATGTAGGTGCAGTCGGAGCAAGAATGTATTATGAAGATGATACGATCCAGCATGCAGGGGTCGTGATTGGATTTGGTGGAATCGCAGGTCATTGTTTTGTACTGCAGCCGAGAGGCACAACCGGATATTGCCACAGAATCATCTGTGCGCAGGATTACAGTGCAGTGACAGCAGCCTGCATGATGGTCAAAAGAGAAGCCTTTGACAAAGTCGGAGGACTCACAGAGGAACTTGCCGTTGCATTTAACGATATTGATTTTTGTATGAAACTTCGTGAAGCGGGATATCTGATCGTATATAATCCATATGCGGAACTGTATCATTATGAATC
Organism: uncultured Blautia sp.; assembly: GCF_934372025.1. Classification (GTDB taxonomy): domain Bacteria; phylum Bacillota; class Clostridia; order Lachnospirales; family Lachnospiraceae; genus Blautia_A. Next base: position 37,173 of record NZ_CAKROJ010000004.1, on the reverse strand, counting down.
CAAGTCCAGAGGACTTGAAGATACACCGGAAAAAGTAGCTCGATTTAATAAGGAAATTCAGATTTTTGAAAGACGCTGGCCGGATATCATGCGTGACGGAGATCCGTATTATAATCCAAACCTGACACTGAAGAGTCAGGATTTCTCATTAAAGCGGATATAGGAGGAACTTGAATGAAAGTATTAGTAACCGGAGTAAAAGGACAGCTTGGATATGATGTTATGAATGAGCTGGCGAGAAGAGGCTATGAAGGCGTTGGTGTGGATGTTGCAGAGATGGACATCACAGACGGTGCTGCTGTTGAAAAAGTGATCGGTGAAGTGCATCCGGATAAAGTTGTTCACTGTGCTGCATGGACAGCAGTGGATGCTGCTGAGGATAACCAGGAAGTTTGCCACAAGGTCAATGTGGATGGGACAGCAAATATTGCCAGAATGTGTGGAAAACTTGATATTCCTATGATCTATCTCAGTACAGATTATGTATTTGACGGACAGGGAACCCGTCCGTGGGAACCGGATGATCCGGTTGTAAAACCACTAAATGTATACGGACAGTGCAAATATGAAGGTGAAGTTGCAGTAGAAAAATATGCACCGAAGCATTATATCGTTCGTATTGCATGGGTATTTGGTCTGAATGGCAAAAACTTTATCAAGACGATGCTGAATCTTGGTAAGACTCATGATACATTAACTGTCGTTGATGATCAGATCGGTACGCCTACTTATACCTATGACCTTGCAAGACTCCTTGTGGATATGCTTGAAAAAGAAGAGTATGGAAAATATCATGCAACAAACGAAGGCGGATATATTTCCTGGTGTGATTTTGCAAAAGAAATATTCCGTCAGGCAGGCATGGAAGTAAAAGTACTTCCTGTAAGCTCCGCGGAATACCCGGCAAAAGCAAAACGTCCATCCAACAGCCGTTTGGAAAAAAAGAAACTGGAAGAACATGGATTTACAAGACTTCCGGACTGGAAAGATGCACTTGGACGTTATCTGGAAGAAATTAAACAGGGATAACTGTAATAAAAAGAAGCAGAGTGATAAGAAAAAAAACAACCTCCGTCTGAAAAAAGGCGGAGGTTGTTTTTGGTAAAAATATTCAAGAGATAAAATTAATATCCGGTATCAGGATTTTGCAATTTTGATGATACGCAGAAGAATCAGAAGAGCCAGAAGCAATCCGATGCCGCCGATCACGAAGTACGGAATGTTTGTGTGACTGGCAGTATAATTCTGTGCGGCAGTGAGATTCTGAGCGCTGGCATCAATGACGGCAGTATCGTCTTCTGTTGAAGTTACGGACATAACTGCAGTGCCGACAGGTGTTCCGTTGAAGAAAAACTGTCTGGTGTACTGTCCGTCCTGAACTTCTCCATCCTGAGTGGTAAGGGTATCTGCGGTGGTGCCATTCGGAACCAGCACTTTGCCGCCGGAGGCCATGTTAAAGTCGTTATCACCAAGAGAAAGTATCTGGAAATTATCAAATCCGTAATTCAGAAGACTTACTGCTTCAGCAACAGTAGTGCCGGATGCACCCTGAAGGACAACTGCAATCAGTGAAACACCGTTTTTTTCTGCACCACAGACAAGTGTACTGCCGGAAGCTTCTGTATAACCTTCTCTGCCTCCGAGACAATACTGATAATAAGAGGCATTTGTGTTATTAAGCATAGAAAAATTATTAGTCAGTACACGCTCACCGCCGGAAACGTTTGTTGCCGGAATTGTATAAGAAGTTGTACCGGCAATAGTACGGAAGGATTCATTATCAATAGCAGCTTTGGTGATCAGAGCCATATCATGTGCGGTTGTATGCTGATTTTCGTCCGGAAGACCAGTCGGATTCGTGAAGACTGTGTTTGTACAGCCGAGTTCTGCAGCGCGGTTATTCATCATCTGAACAAAGCCGTCTACAGAACCACCAATGTGTTCTGCAATCTGAAGTGCCACATCGTTGGCAGAAGCAAGCATGATCGCATACAGGCACTGCTCGACAGTAAAAACTTCATCCAGCTGAGCAGAAATGTTTGCACCGCCGTCGGTGACACCTGAGACACCGGTAGCAGTCATGGTGACCTGATCACTCAGTTGAGTATTTTCAAGAGCCAGAAGTGTGGTCATGATTTTTACTGTGGCACCGGGATAAAGAACCTGATCTATATTTTTGGCATAAATAGTGGTCTGTGTGCTGTCTTCCATAATCATGGCAGCAGTGGAAGTGATCTCCGGTCCCTGCGGCCATCCGGATATGCTGTTGGTAGACACAGAAGAAGCTTGTGTATCTGCTGTTTCTTCCGCAGCCAGTACCGGAGTCGGGAATATTAAAGAAAAAGCAAGTCCCAGAGCAAGCAGGCCGCTGCATAATCTTTTTAATTTCATAAACATCTACCCCTTTATATTTGTAGAGTAATCTCGCAATCTATCATATCCCATTTCAGTCGTTAATTCAAGCAGAATGACATACGCCCTTGCAAAAAGAGGGTCAGAATGATAAAATAAGTCAGATTATAGTTAAAAGTAACGAGAAAACATAACCTGAAGGTGTAAATATAAGATGAATAAAAATAAAGAAGCGACAGGACATATTGAGTGGGGACGGATGCTGAAGAAACTGAATCCCTATACGATCAAGAAGGGACTGCGTTATTTTAAACATTACGGACCTAAAGAATTCTGGATCCGGCTTCACGAGCGTTTTGAGCCTGAAGAGGTGCCATATGGACCATGGTATGAGGCTTATAAACCAGATGCCGCTGAACTGGAGAAACAGAAACAGTACAGATTTTCCAGCGAGCCGCTGATCAGTGTTGCAGTTCCGGCATATCATACACAGGAGCTTTTTCTGCGGCAGCTGCTTGATTCACTTCTGGCACAGACATATCGGAACTGGGAGTTATGCATTGCGAACGGAAGTACGGATGATGAAACTATGAAGCAGGTGCTGGATGAATATATGCAGAAGGACGCTCGCATTCGGGTAAAGGAACTGGAAAAAAATCTGGGTATAGCTGGAAACACGAATGCTGCACTTGAGATGACCAGAGGAGAATTTGCCGGGATACTTGATCATGATGATCTGCTCGCACCTGATGCACTTTTTGAAATAGCACTTGCGCTGGAAAAAGATCCGAAGCTTGATGCAGTATATACAGATGAAGATAAAGTTACAACGGATCTGAGCGAACATTTTCAGCCGCATCTGAAACCAGATTTCAATCTGGATCTTCTGAGGTCCAATAATTATATCTGTCACTTTTTTGTTGTCAGACAGTCTGTCATACGTAAGGTAGGCGGCTTCCGACAGGAATTTGACGGGGCACAGGATCATGATTTTATTTTCCGATGTGTGGAAGAATCCAATAAAATAGGGCATGTTCCGGAAATTCTGTATCACTGGCGGACACATAAGGCTTCTACAGCAGACAATCCTGCAAGTAAGATGTATGCTTTTGAGGCCGGACGTCGTGCAATAGAAGCACATCTGGAGAGAACCGGTGTGGAAGGAACTGTTACGCATACACCAGATCTGGGCTTTTTCCGTGTACAGTATCCGGTTCAGGGTGAGCCGCTGGTTTCTATTATTATTCCGAATAAGGATGAGACAGAGTCCCTCAGGGCATGCATAGAATCTATTCGGACAAAAACAAAATATCAGAATTATGAAATCATTATTATAGAAAATAACAGTACCTCGGATGAGATATTCAGATATTACAAAGAACTGTCTTCTGATCCGAAGATCCGGCTCCTTCGCTGGAAAAAGGAATTTAATTATTCTGCGATCAATAATTATGGTGTCCGTCATGCAAAGGGAGAGTATCTTCTTTTTCTGAATAATGATGTAACAGTCATTACGGAAGGGTGGCTGACTGAAATGCTTGGAATGTGTCAGCGCAAAGAAGTCGGAGCTGTCGGAGTGAAACTTATTTATCCGGACAATACGATCCAGCATGCCGGATGTGTAATAGGAATCGGTGGAATCGCAGGCCATATGTTTGTTGATATGCCGGCAAACCGTACCGGTTATCTGCACAAGGCTTCAATTATTCAGGACATGAGTGCGGTAACAGCAGCCTGTATGATGATGAAAAAAGAAGCTTTCGAAGAAGTTGGTGGATTTACGGAAAAACTTTCTGTCGCATTTAACGATGTAGATCTCTGTCTGAAAGTCAGAGAGACGGGCAGACTGATCGTCTATGATCCATATGTACAGCTGTATCATATGGAATCCAAGACAAGAGGTGCAGAAGACAGCGAAGAGAAAGTGCGTCGTTTCCAGGAGGAGATAGAATATATACGTTGTCATTGGATTGATATCCTTAAAAATGGAGATCCATACTATAATAAGAATCTTTCTCTGACAAAATGGAATTATTCTCTCCGTCCGCTGAAGGGAATGGATATAAAAGAGAAGAAAAACAGATAGGAGAAAATATGGAAGTATCGGTGGTCATACCGAATTTTAACGGAATAGCATTTCTGGACAGTGTGCTGGGCAGTCTGGAAGGACAGACACTGAAAAGCTTTGAAGTCATTCTGGTAGATAATGGATCCTCAGATGGAAGCTGTTCTTTTGTAACGGCAAATTATCCGTGGGTACACATCATTGAACTGCCGGAGAATTTTGGTTTCTGCAGAGCAGTAAATGAAGGTATAAAGGCAGCAAAGGCACCATATGTACTGCTCTTGAACAATGATACAGAAGTAAGAGAAGACTTTGTGGAACAGATGCTGCTGGCAATAAAAAGACACAAAAAAGCATTTTCATGTGCAGCGAGAATGGTTCAGTATCATGACAGAGATAAAATCGATGATGCGGGAAATTATTACTGTGCATTGGGCTGGTCATATGCCAGAGGCAAAGGACGGGATATGGCACTCTATCAGAAAGAAGAAAAAATCTTTTCCTCATGTGGAGGTGCCGCGATTTATCGGAAAAATGTCATCGAACAGATCGGATATTTTGATGAAGAGCATTTTGCATATCTGGAAGATACAGATATTGGCTACAGGGCCAGAATATATGGATACGAAAACTGGTATGCGCCGGAAGCAATCGTATACCATGTAGGCAGTGGAACAAGCGGTTCCAGATATAACCAGTTTAAGACAAGATATTCTTCAAGAAATAATGTCTATCTTATTTATAAGAATATGCCGCTCCTGCAGATTATTCTGAATTTTCCGTTTCTTGCAGCCGGATTTCTGATCAAATTTTTGTTTTTTGCCACCAAAGGAATGGGAAAAGAATATCTGGCGGGTATCAAAAATGGATTTTCCATCAGCAGAAAGCATAAAAAAGTACCATTTTCGCTGAAACATCTTCCTTTTTACTGCCAGATCCAACTGGAATTATGGGTAAATATGTTACGCAGACTGCGTGCATAAAGTAAGATTTACAGTGATTTATGAAAATTTAATATAATAAATGTTAAGATTTTATTGATTTTGAAGAACAACTATTATAATATAAACGTGTCTGTTCGGGTGCAGTTGAGTCGAAATCCGACTGTAAAAAGGGCAGAGAGGTTTAAATACAATGAAATGGATAGAGGTGACAGAAAGTGATTCAGGATAATCAGAAGAACTTCGCACGTCTCCAGATGTTGATTGATGCCATTGTCATTGCTGTTACCTATGTACTGGCCTGGATGATTCGATTTATTGGTCCTTTTGCTCATTCGGCGGTCAGAGCACTTGCTTTTGAAGAATATATGTTTGCACTGGTTTTTATCATACCGGGATATTTATTGCTGTATCAGGCATTTACCCTGTATGAACCGCTCCATATGCAGGGGCGCAGGCTGGTTCTGGCAAATATCATCAAAGCGAATGTACTGGGACTTCTGTTGATCGTATTCTCACTGTATATGATGGGAGAGCCTGATTTCTCCCGATTGACAGTTTATATATTTTGTGTGATCAATATTTTTGCAGAATGGGGAGTACGGCTTTTTATTTATTTCATGCTTCGTGATATGCGAAAGCGAGGATTGAATCAGAAACAGATGATTCTGGTTGGGTACAGTCGTGCAGCGGAAGAATACATTGACAGAATACAGCAAAATCCACAGTGGGGATATGTTGTACGTGGAATTCTTGACGATAATGTTCCGGCAGGGACGATATATAATGGAATCAAAGTGATTGGCCGTATTGCCAATCTTTCCGTGATACTTCCTGCGAACAGACTGGATGAGATTGCGATCACACTGGGACTGAGTGAGTATTACCGGCTGGAAGAGATTGTTGGAATGTGTGAGAAATCTGGTGTGCATACTAAGTTTATACCGGATTATAACAAAATCATTCCTACCAAACCGTATACAGAGGATATACTGGGACTTCCGGTGATCAATATTCGATATGTACCTCTGAGTAATACATTTAATGCGATGATCAAGAGACTGATGGATATCGTTGGTTCGATCATGGCAATTATAGTTTCCTCACCGGTCATGTTTCTTATGTGTATTCTGATCAAACTGACATCTCCGGGTCCGCTCATCTATAAGCAGGAACGAGTGGGACTTCACAATAAGACGTTCCGGATGTACAAATTCCGGTCAATGGAGATACAGCCTGAAGCAGAAGAAAAGAAGGCATGGACGGTAAAAAATGACCCGCGTGTTACAGGAATTGGTAAATTTATGAGGAGAACCAGTATTGATGAACTTCCTCAGTTGTTTAACATCCTGAAAGGTGATATGAGTCTGGTTGGTCCAAGACCGGAGCGACCGTTTTTTGTAGAGAAGTTCCGTGAGGAGATTCCACGTTACATGGTGAAGCATCAGGTGCGTCCGGGTCTTACCGGATGGGCGCAGGTAAACGGATACAGGGGAGATACCTCTATTCGAAAACGAATAGACTGCGATCTTTATTATATAGAGAACTGGTCAATCGGATTTGATATAAAGATATTGTTCCTGACAATTTTTAAAGGATTCATTAATAAAAATGCATATTAAGATAAGGGGAGAGAAGATGGCAAGACCTAAGTCAAAAACAAAAAAGATACTGTTTGCTGTTGAAATTATTGTTCTGCTGCTGTTTATCGGAGGTCTGTACGTGTACGGACAGCTGAATTCCAAACTCGATAAGATCAATCAGCCGGTGATGGATGACAGCAAGATCATGGTTAACCAGGAAGTACAGGATTCCATTGATTCACAGGAATCAAAGCTGACAGGATATACAACATATGCTCTGTTTGGTATTGATCATCGTGATAAGAATGCAGCCCTGGGTGGCGAGAACAGTGATACAATCATCATTGCAAGTGTAAACAATGATACGAAGGATGTAAAACTGGTTTCTGTTTATCGAGACACTCTTCTTAATCTTGGTAACGGTACTTATTCCAAGGCCAATGCAGCTTATGCATATGGTGAGGCTGAGCAGGCGATCACGATGCTGAATACCAACCTGGATCTGAATATTTCAGAATATGCGACTGTAAACTTTAATGCACTTACAACGATCATCGATGATCTTGGTGGTCTGGATATGGATATGTCTTATGCAGAAATTGTTCATATGAATAATTACTGTGTAGAGACAGCAGAAGAAACAGGAAAAGACTACACCCCGATTGAATTGCCGGAAAGACCGGAAGATATTGAGAAACTTCAGTATACCTATCATTTGAATGGTGTGCAGGCAACTTCTTATTGCCGTATCCGTTACACGGCGAGCCTTGACATGGGACGTACAGAAAGACAGCGTAAGGTTATTCAGATGATTGTCAGCAAAGCAAAATCAGCAGGTCTGAGCAAGATATTTACAATTATGGACGATGTATTCCCGATGGTCACAACATCTATGGATAAAACAGAGATCCTGCAGCTGCTTCCGACCTTGATCGGATACAGTGTAGATGAGACAACCGGTTTCCCGACATCTTTTAAATTCTCAAATGTTAAGGGAAGTATCATCGTACCGACATCTCTGGAAACAAATGTTATTGAACTGCATAAGTTCCTGTATGGGGATGAAGCATATACACCATCGTCAACTGTAAAAACCAACAGTGAAAAGATTCTTGAAATTGTTGGTGGTGAGGAAAGCCTGGATGATCAGCAGGCAACCGTTGAGGAGAATTCTGCGAACGATACAGTTATTTTTGAAAACAATGGAAATGGCTGGGCAGATTCCACTCCTGATTATTCTTCTGACGGTGATGACAGTGGAAGTACCGGTGGCGGCGATTACGAAGAACCGACAACTCCAGAGCCTGATTACAGCGGTGGAGACAGTACCGGTGGTGGTGATTACGAAGAACCAACGACTCCGGAACCTGATTACAGTGGTGGAGATGACAATGGTGATGGAGATACCAGCGGAGGCGGAGATATCGGAGGCGGAGATATCGGCGGTGGAGATACCGGCGATGATGGTTCCGGTGATGTTGTCGACGAAGGCACCGGAGAAAGCGGTGGTGGTTCAGTGGATGTAACCGGCACTCCGGATGCTGCCTGAATAACTATATACAAAACAGGATATTTCAGAAGGGAATTTCTCATTGAAGAAATTCCCTTCTTCTGTTACCATACATTCATAAAGAGTGATAAAAGGGAGAGACTATGGAAAATATAAAAGTGGATGTGATCATTCCGGCATATCATCCGGGCAAAGAGTTTTCCGCACTGATTGACCGTCTTATGAAACAGACAATTCCGGTACATCGTATTATTGTAATGAATACGGAAAAGGCTTTCTGGAATCCCGAACTGGAAAACAGGTATTCTCTGTTGGAGGTACATCATCTGAAAAAACAGGAATTTGACCATGGAGGAACACGTGCCAGAGCAGCAGAGCTTTCTGATGCGGAGGTTATGGTGTTTATGACTCAGGATGCGATGCCGTCTGATCAGAAACTGTTGGAAAATCTTGTAAAAGCATTAATGCAGAATACAGATATCGGGGCGGCATATGCCAGACAGCTGCCAAATGCAGAGTGCAGCTTTGTGGAACGCTATACAAGGTCGTTCAATTATCCGGACCAATCTGTTGTCAAAACAAAGAAAGATCTTCCGGTGTATGGTATAAAGACATTTTTCTGTTCAAATGTGTGTGCGGCATATAAGAAAGATATCTATCAGAAAATGGGTGGATTCATCAGAAAAGCCATTTTTAATGAAGATATGATCTATGCAGGCAGACTGATTCAGGAAGGATATGCTATTGCATATGCGGCAGATGCAAGAGTGATCCATTCTCATAATTATTCCTGTAGGCAGCAGTTTCACAGGAATTTTGATCTGGGAGTTTCACAGGCAGAACATCCTGAAATTTTTGAAGGTATCCCATCTGAAGGTGAGGGGATAAAACTGGTAAAAAGGACAATCATCTATCTTGCAAAAAAGGGAAAAATCTGGCTGATCCCTGGAGTTATCCTGCAGTCAGGCTGTAAATATGCCGGTTACCTGGCAGGGAAAAAATATCGTAAACTGCCGAAAAAAATGATCTTATGGTGCACGATGAACCGCGAATACTGGAACGTGTAAAAAGCCTGATCATATGGGAGAAAGTTTGATGTACAACACACGGTTTTTTAAAGGAGTTGTCACATTTTGAACACAATTGCTTGTTACACTGGTTTCATAAAATGATGAAAAAGAAAGGAGCACTGGCATGGATGACGAAACAAAATGGAATCTGAATGCTCCACAGAACGATACAGAAGACGGACAGCAGAATGACCCGCCAAAATATGAACATTATCACATGCACCAGAGAACAGAGCAGAATACTGTAAAAGAAACGTGCAGGAAAAAGAAAAAACGTGGTTATGGAGGCCGGCTTGCAGCAACTGTTTCGCTTGCGGTTGTGTTTGGTCTTGTTGCAGGAATCGTATTTCAGGGAGTAAATATTGCATCAGAAAAATATTTTGGAACAGAAAAATCTGATTCACAGGTAGAGACAGCTCAGCTTGCAGTAAATGCTTCAACGGATGAAGACTCAGCTTCAGATATCGCATCAGAGGAAACTTCGACAAATACAGTGGCTTCTTCTGCAACGGGAAGTGTTGCACAGGTTGCAGAAACAGCAATGCCAACTGTAGTAGCGATTACCTCTGTCAGTGTGCAGGAGATTCCGAATTATTTTCGTGCATTCGGATTTGGATATGGAACACGGCAGTATTCCAGCGAGGGAAGTGGCTCAGGTATCATCGTAGGAGAAAATGACGATGAACTTCTGATTGCAACGAATAATCATGTTGTATCCGGAGCTACGACATTAAGCGTATGTTTTATTGGGAATGATGTGGTCAACGCAGAAGAAGAGACTGTCAGTATGTCGGACAGTGAGAGTGATATTAACGTTGAAGATGCTGTCAGCGCAAAAATCAAAGGAACAGATGAAACGAACGACCTGGCCGTAGTTGCCGTACAGAAATCCGATATCCCGGAAGACACTCTTTCTCAGATAAAAATAGCTCAGCTGGGGAAGTCGGATGATCTTCAGGTTGGAGAACAGGTTGTTGCCATCGGAAATGCACTTGGTTATGGACAGTCTGTTACATCTGGATGGATCAGTGCATTAAACAGAAATATTTCAACAGACGATGGGACAAGTTCAGGGCTGATACAGACAGATGCGGCAATCAATCCAGGAAACAGTGGAGGTGCACTTCTCAATATGCAGGGAGAAGTAATCGGTATCAATTCCGCAAAATATGCAGACAATGCAGTTGAAGGAATGGGATATGCAATACCGATATCCAGGGCACAGCCAATTCTGGAAGAACTGATGAGCCGTCAGACAAGAGATAAAGTGAATTCATCAGATGCGGCATATCTTGGTGTTGCGACAGCAGATCTTTCTACAGAAGCAATTCAGATGTATGATATGCCGGAAGGGGCTTTTGTGATCCGTGTGGAAAAGAATTCAGCGGCAGAAAAAGCAGGAATCCAGAAAGGAGATATCATTGTCAGCTTTGACGGGCAGACGATCAGTGGAAAAGATGCGCTTGAAAATAAACTTGCATATTATGCGTCTGATGAAACAGTAGATGTAGTGGTTTCTAGAGCAGATAATGGAGAGTATGTGCAGAAAACAATTCAGGTTACACTTGGAAGTAAGAATTAATTTATAAAAACTTTAGTTTACACTTTAAATGGTTATGTTATAATGAACGCATAGGTCAGCAGATACAGCAGGTATTTCTGATCTGTGCGTTCTTTATATGATATGGAACGCTGGAAATGAAAGGAGAGTTTTAAAATTCTATGACAGATAAATATGAGGATGAGATTTTAGAGGGAGAGGTCAGCGATACGGAGGACCAGGAAGAAGACAGACACGAACCGGAGAAATACTGTACACTCTGTCACCGTTCTGAGAAGCAGGCCGGAAAGATGATCGATCTTCCAAATAATATACATATATGCCCGGATTGTATGCAGAGAAGCTTTGACAGTATGAATCATCAGATGCAGACAGGAAACTTTAACTATGGTGATCTTTTTAACATGCCGAATATCAGCATGATCGATCTTGGCAGCTTACAGAATCAGATGGGACAACAGAAGAAACCAAAGAAGAAAAAATCTGAGAAAAAGGAACCGGTTCTTGACCTGAAGAAAATTCCGGCACCGCATAAGATCAAGGCAACTCTGGATGAATATGTGATCGGACAGGAATATGCCAAGAAGGTTATGTCTGTAGCTGTTTATAATCATTACAAACGTGTGGCAACCGATACAATGGATGAGATTGCAATCGAGAAATCAAACATGCTGATGATCGGACCAACGGGATGCGGAAAGACTTATCTGGTCAAGACGCTTGCCAAACTTCTGGATGTTCCGCTTGCAATTGCTGATGCGACTTCTCTTACAGAGGCAGGATATATCGGAGATGATATTGAAAGCGTTGTATCCAAGCTTCTTGCAGCAGCAGATAATGATGTGGAAAAAGCAGAGCATGGAATTATCTTTATTGATGAGATTGACAAGATCGCAAAGAAAAAGAATACAAATCAGCGTGATGTCAGTGGTGAAGCTGTACAGCAGGGAATGTTAAAGCTGCTGGAGGGAGCTGATGTGGAAGTACCGATCGGAGCCAACAGCAAGAATGCAATGGTTCCGCTTACTACGGTCAACACAAGAAATATTCTGTTCATTTGTGGAGGAGCTTTTCCGGATCTGGAAAATATCATCAAGGAGCGTCTGAACAAACAGGCATCAATTGGATTTTATGCGGATCTGAAGGATAAATATGATGATGATCCACATATTCTTGAGAAGGTGACAGTAGATGATATCAGGAACTTTGGAATGATACCGGAGTTTATCGGACGTCTGCCGATCATATTTACAATGAATGGACTTACAGAAGATATGATGGTGCAGATTCTGAGAGAACCACGTAATGCGATTCTGAAACAGTACCAGAAGCTTCTGGCACTGGATGAAGTGAAACTGGAATTTGAGGAAGGTGCACTGCATGCGATCGCTGCCAAAGCAATGGAAAAACACACAGGAGCAAGAGCACTTCGTGCAATCCTTGAAGAATATATGCTGGATATTATGTATGAAATTCCAAAGGATGACAGTATTGGACAGGTTGTGATCACAAGAGAGTACATTGAAGGTAACGGTGGTCCGAAGATTCTTCTTCGCGGACAGGAAGTTCCGCTTCTGGAAGGGAAGAATTAGAAGAAATTGAAATTGCAGATGATATAACTTTTTTTCAAAGAAAGAGAGGAATTTATTATGGCAAAAGATTTTTTTGGAGGTCTGAGTGAGACTATCAGCAAAACAGCAAGGGAACTGAGCGGACGTGCAGAAGAGGCATATGAGACTCAAAGAATCAAGAATAAAATCTCCGGTGAGGAGAGACAGGTAGAAAAAGCAATGGCAGATCTTGGAAGAATCATCTACAAACGCTATAAAGCAGAAATACCTGTAGATGATGCGCAGAAAGCACTCTGTGAACAGATTGACCAGCGCATGGAACAGATTGCGAAATATAAGTCTGATATTTCAGAACTGAAAGTAAAATGCAAACGTTTTTGTCCGGCATGCGGAAGTCCGATCAATAAGAATGATGCATTTTGCTCGCAGTGTGGTGCGGCATGCCCGACAGAGGAGCCGGAAGAGAAAGCCGGAGATGATGTGATTGAAGGAACCGCAGAAGAAGTTGAGAAAGTCAGAGATGACGTAATCGAAGAAACTGCAGAAGAAGTTATGGAAGCAGCAGAAGAGGCTTCAGAGGAAGTTTCAGAAGAGACAGCAGAAGAAAATACAGAAGATACTTCAGAGAAAGTTTCAGAAGAACCCGCAGAGGAGACCGCTTCAACTGAGGTTGAGGAAGAGAAAACAGAATAATTAAATTTCCAGAACAGTATATAAATATCTGAATAAATAATAAATATGTAAAAAGAACAGGCAGAACAATGAGTACGATCGTTAAGAGAAATACTATGTTTCGAGCCTGTTCTTTTGTTATGAAAATTTATAACGTATATACAATGATTCCTGCAATGATGATCAGGTTTCCAATGAATTTTCCTTTGGTGATCTTTTCCTTCAGGATAATGCGGGACAGCAGCAGAACGAAGACATAAGCAGCAGTATCGATCACAGGTCCATAACGCATATCTACTTTGGTATAGCACCAGGTATTCAGAAGAAGAATGCCAAAGAACATCACATAGGCTAGAATGACACGCCAGTTAAGATATTCTCTCAAAGGATTGCTGTATTTAATATTTGCACTCTGTTTCAGAAGAATCTGGGAGATTGCGGAAAAAAAGGTTCCTCCCAGCATAATAAGGATAAAAGTTCTATTCATATCTCTGCACCGTCCATACTCCAAATAATACAATCAGAATTCCGATGATATTCTGTACGGAAAGCTGTTCGTGAAAAATAGCAACTGCCCAGATTTGTGACCACAAAAGATAAACACTTTTGTTGGCATAAGCAGTGGACAGTGAAAATTTCTTGATGACCTGCTGCCATGCAATCGCATAGATTCCGCAGTTTGCGATCATAAGAAACAGGAATAAATAAAAAAGCGGGGAATGCAGACCGTCTTTGTTATACTGGATCGAAGCAAGTTTGGAAAATACGCTTGTCAGAGAAAACAGCAGAATATTCAGATGAAGCTGCACATAGTTTCTGAAGTTTTTCATAATTCCTCCATGATTAAAAATGATAATAGCCTGTAGCTGTCGGATATTCACAGCATAATGCTTTTGTCATTGTACAACAAAAAACAGAGGATGAACAGAAGTAATTTTTGATTGTCTGTACTGTTTACAACAGATATTGAAAATGATATGATAAAAAAGAATGCATAAATTAGAAGGTATATAGATAGAAAGAAAGGGAAACATATGAGTTTGTATTCTGTTGTTGTTCCTGTATATAATTCTGAACATACATTACAGGAATTATACAGACGCCTGGAAAAGGTTTTCCGGGAAGTAATAAAAGAAGATTTTGAACTGATTCTTGTAGATGATGGTTCTAAGGATCGTTCCTTCGAAGTAATGCAGGAACTTCGGAATAAGGATCGCAGAGTTCGTATAATACAGATGGCGAGAAACTTTGGGCAGCATCCGGCACTCTTGTGCGGTTTTGCGCATGTAAAAGGAGATTTTGTTGTGACAATGGATGATGATCTGCAGCATCAGCCAGAAGAACTGCCAAAGATGATCAAAGTTATGAGAGAACGAGATGATGTCGATGCTATCATCGCAAGTTATGAAGGCCGACAGCATGGCTTTATCCGTAAACTCGGAACTAAATTTTCGGTGTGGGCTACATCCAAAATGCTTGGAAAAGATCCGAACCTTCAGATCACCAGTTATCGTCTGATCCGGCGGTTCCTTGTGGATGCAATGGTAAAGACAAATACATATCTGCCGCAGATCGGGAATCTGCTTGTACTGACATCTAACAGGATTATTAATGTACCGGTCCGACATGCTGCAAGAGCTTATGGAAAAAGTGGCTATTCCTTTAAACGACTGCTGAAAGATTTGATCTATGATATTACGGCACACAGTGCATTTCCGCTTCTTATGGTGAGAAATATTGGTATTGTCAGTTTCATGGTGAGTCTTGTTATGGCAATTTATTTCCTGATTCGATACTTCGCATTTGGAGTATCTGTTGAGGGATGGACTTCACTGATGATGGTGATGCTGGCATTCTTTGGATTGATCCTGCTGTCAATCGGAATTATGGGAATTTATCTTATGAACATTTTGAATGAGGCAAAGAAGATGCCGCATTATGTTGTGCGTCGGGAGGATACAGACTGATGAAAAAAGAAATCGGCGGTTACTTTGAGCTGGAAGATCTGGCAGGAAAGGAATATTATCCGGGACTGTATAAAGTAAACCTTGGAAGAACAGCACTCCTGTGGCTGCTGGAAAGCCGCAGGTACTCAAAAATATATCTGCCGATGTTTTTATGTGAGTCTGTGGTGGAAGCCTGTGAACAGCATGGGATTCAGATAGAGCGATACAGAATGGATGCAGAACTGAATATTTTGCTTTCGCAGAATAAAATGAAGGAAAAGGAATGTCTGTATCTTGTAAATTATTATGGACAGCTGACAGACGAGAGAATCCTTCAGTATAAGGAAAAGTATGGGAATATTATCGTGGATCACACGCATGCTTTTTTCCAGAAACCACTGAAGGGTATCGATACGCTGTATTCCTGCAGAAAATTCTGGGGTGTCAGTGACGGAGCATATCTTGCAACAGATGCAGTACTTTCCATGGACAAGCCACTGGATCGTTCCAACAAGAGAATGGAACATATTCTGGGAAGATATGAAGAAAATGCAGGAGCATATTATCAGGAAATGCTTCAGAATGCAGCGTCATATGATGGGATGGAAATTCGCAGGATGTCAAGGCTTACAGAAAATCTGCTTGGGGCAATCGATTACGAGGCGGGAAAACACAGGAGAGAAGAAAATTACAGTATTCTTTCCGAAGAGCTCCCGTCAGAATCTGTTTTTGTCCGGGTTACACCAGAGGGTCCGTTTGTGTATCCGTATCATCATAAAGATGGATTGAATTTAAGGCGCTGGCTTGCAGAACACAAGATTTTTGTGCCGACTTACTGGAAAAATATTTTAGAAGAATGTGATAAAAACAGTCTGGAATATAAATGGGCTACAGAGATACTGCCATTGCCGTGTGATCAGCGTTATGGAAAAGAAGAAATGAAATATATGGCAGCATTGATCAGAGAATGGGAGGCATCCGGGAAATGAACCACAGATTACTGATACTTGGTACACTGGGCGAATTTGTACAACTTGTAAAAAAATCAAAAGAGCGGGGATATTATACGATCGTCTGTGATGGCTATCCGGATGGACCGGCAAGACAGTTTGCAGATGCATCGTATGTGATTCCTGTGACGGATATAGATTCTGTGGCAGAACTTTGTCGAAAAGAACATGTGGATGGAATTGTGACTTCTTTTTCAGATCTTCTCATGGAATGTATGGTGAAGATTGCAGAGAAAGCAGAGCTTCCGTGTTATCTGAAACCGGAGCAGCTTCCCTGGTATCGGGATAAAGCTGCCTGCAGGGCACTTCTTTCGAAACTGGGACTTCCGACTCCGGGATATTGCAAAGTTCCGGTTGAGGACAGTAAAAAAGCAGCAGTGTCTGAATTGACAGAAGGGCTTAGGTATCCCCTGATCAGCAAACCTCTGGATAAGTATGGATCAAGAGGAATCTTTATTGTCAGAGATCAGGATCAGCTTGTGCAATGTGTCCATGAAACAGCGGAATTTACGGAGCTGAAAGAAATTCTGATAGAAGAATATAATGATGGATTTGAATTTAATATGATGACCTGGGTTGTGGATGGAACAGTGAAGGTGATCAGTATTGCAGACAGGGAAAAGACGCAGTTTGAGAGCGGAGCACTTCCGGAAAGTACAAGAAATGTATACCCTAGTCGATTGCTGAATGAAGTCGAAGGTCCGGCGACAGCTCTGCTTCAGTCGTACATAGCATACACAGGACAGAAAGAAGGTCCGCTTTCCATGCAGTTTTTCTGGAAACCGGGAGAAGGAATCCAGGTCTGTGAGATAGCAGCGCGTTTCTTTGGGTATGAACATGAATTGACGGATATGGTATATGGCTTTAATATGGAAGAACTTCTGTTAAATTATGTTTATGATAAGGAACAGGCAGCAGAGATGTTGTTGAACCATGACATTCATAAACCGCAGATTCATGGAGCTGTTCTTTATTTTCATGGAAGACAGAAACGAATCCAGGATCAGCATATAGCATATGAGCTTGCAAAAGAAAAAGCAGTAGTGAAACCGTGGGTTTTTTATGAAGATGGAGAAGAAGTGGTGGCTTATGGACCGAACCCATATCTGGCATTGTATTATATAGCGGCAGGCAGCCGTGAAGAACTGGATGCGATAGCTGCACATTTTTTCGAAAAAATGAGTATGACAGATACGAATGGTGAAGAAATTGTTTTTCAAAATAAATTACCCGATTATTCTTTATAACGAAAAGTAGAGGATTCAGATGATAGATTTTAACAGACCGGCACTTGTCGGTAATGAATTAAAGTACATTCAGGATGCAGTGGCACAGGGGATGCTCTGCGGTGACGGAAAATACACAAAACTCTGTTCTGCATGGATGAAAGAACGTTTTCAGGTAAATCAGGTATTTCTGACGACATCCTGTACACACGCACTGGAAATGGCTGCGTTTCTGAGTGATATTCAGCCGGGAGATGAAGTGATCATGCCGTCCTACACATTTGTGTCTACTGCAGATGCATTTGTACTTCGAGGTGCAAAAATTGTATTTGTTGATATCCGGCCGGATACGATGAATATTGATGAAAATCTTATTGAAGCAGCAATCACAGATAAAACGAAAGCAATTGTTCCGGTTCATTATGCAGGAGTTGCCTGTGAGATGAATAAGATCATGGAAATTGCACGTGCTTACAATCTGAAGGTCGTAGAAGATGCAGCACAGGGAGTGGATGCATATTATTATGGCAAAGCTCTTGGTACGATTGGTGATTTCGGATGTTACAGTTTTCATGAGACCAAGAATTTTACTATGGGTGAAGGCGGAGCAATCGTATTCCAGAAGAATGAATATCAGGAAAAAGCAGAGATTTTGCGTGAAAAAGGAACAGACAGGAGTAAATTTTTCCGGGGACAGATTGATAAATATCGCTGGATCGATTATGGCTCATCCTATCTTCCAAGTGAAATGAATGCGGCATATTTATATGCGCAGCTGGAAGAGTGTGACAAGATTAATAAGAAACGTCATCAGATTTATGACGGATATCATGAAAGACTGGAAGACCTGGAAAAACAGGGAAAAATAGAAAGACCGGTTGTTCCGGAAGGGTGTAAACACAATGCGCATATGTACTATATTAAAGTACAGGATATAGCGGTGCGTACGAGACTGATCAAATATCTCAGAGAAAATGGAATTGCTCCGGCATTTCATTATGTGCCCCTTCACAGTTCTCCTGCGGGTGAGAAATTCGGCAGATTTCATGGAGAAGACATCTATACAACAAAAGAAAGCGAGCGTTTGCTGAGACTGCCAATGTTCTATGATCTTTCTGTAGATGATGTGGATTATATTGCAGAAAAAATCAGAGAGTTTGAGTTTTGATGGAGGAAGATAAGTTGAAGCAAAAAAAAATAAGCACAGAAACAGCAGTGGAGATTTTTTTCTTTCTGTTTCTTCTGATGTTTTATCTGATGTGGGCGCGTGTTCAGCCTATGGGAGCCGGACCGGATGAACAGATGCGCTATCAGATTGCGGAATATATTTATCAAAATGGAACACTTCCGGTGGGAGATGATCCGGCTGTGCGAAACATTGTATGGGGAATCTCCTATGCGTTTTCTCCGATTCTGGATTATATGATAGCTGCAGTCTTTATGAAGGCGATGAGCTTTGTGACGACAGCACCGTTTGCATTGCTTCTGGCAGCAAGATTTGTCAATGTTTTGCTTGGACTTGGAACCGTCTGGCTGGCACTTGATATGGGAAAACGACTGTTTGACAGAAGAAAGGCCTGGATATTTGCTTCATTTGTAGGACTGCTTCCCGGATCATTGTTTGTATTTACATATGTGAACTGCGATGCACTGGCAGTGTTTTCAACTGCTGTGATCGTATATGCATGGGTTCGTTATCTGACAGAGGGCTGGACCTATAAGAATTGTGTGATCCTGGCACTTGGTGTGGCCGCGTGTACATTGTCCTATTATAATGCATATGGATTTATTCTCTGCAGCATTATTTTCTTCGGAGTGACACTTTTTATGGAAGTCCGAAAGACTGGGAAATATGCCGATTTTGTAAAAAAAGGACTTCTGGTATGTGTGATCGTTCTGGCTTTGACTGCATGGTGGTTCATTCGGAATGCAATTCTTTATGACGGTGATTTTCTTGGAATGAATGCTTCGACAATCTGTGCAGAGAAATATGCGAAAAAGAATTTTAAACCATCTAATCGAAAGACACCGCAGATGGAAGGTTATTCTTTTCTGGATATGCTGAATAAAGGATTTCCGAAATCAGATGGTTTTTCCTGGGTAGAACTTGTCAGCGGCAGCTTTGTTGGCCGTTTTGGAAATATGGATGTGTTTATGCCGAAGTGGCTTATCAATAATTATCTGGATTTTATTAAAGCAGGATTTCTGCTGATATTCCTGCATCCGGTCAGAACCTTTGCACTTCGTATAAAAAAACAATGGAGTGTGAAAGGGTTTTTTAACTGGTGTATGCTTGTGGCAATGATCATCCCGAACATTCTGAATGCATATTATTCTTATGCATCAGATTATCAGCCACAGGGACGTTACAGTCTTCCGATGATCGTGCCGCTTACTTATTTTATGATTATAGGATACGGAAATCTTTTTGATGTACAGATTAAAAAAGAAAGTCTGAGAAAAAAAATATATGCAGCAATTTGTGTACTGCTGCTGCTTCTGGCAGTATTTGTATTCTTTGCTGTGATCTGGCCGGAATACAAAGCGGTGCCGTTCAGTATCCGTGCATTTATATACGGGGTATAGAATAAAGAATTCCCGGTGACACAGAGAACAAACGAAACTCCAGTGAATAAGTTATGAGAAGCTTATCCACTGGAGTTTTTGAATGATATTATGTTTAAAAAATATTTGAGTTTATAAACAAAAAAAGAATGCAGGAGATGGGACTTGAACCCACACGATCTTGCGACCACAGGCACCTGAAGCCTGCGCGTCTGCCAATTCCGCCACTCCTGCATTTCGTATATCAGATGTCTTATCGACAACTGCCTGTTTATGATACTTCAAAATGAATGAAATGTCAACTGTAAAATTAAAAAAACAAAATTTTCCTTGAATGAAATTCTGGTATTAAGAGAAATTACATTATGTATTATCTGATTTCGGACAAAAAAAGAATGCAGGAGATGGGACTTGAACCCACACGATCTTGCGACCACAGGCACCTGAAGCCTGCGCGTCTGCCAATTCCGCCACTCCTGCATTTCAATATAATCAGTCGCTCTCGTCGACTGCCTGTTTATCATACATCATGAAATGACAAATGTCAATATAAAAAAATGAATTTTTTAAATTTTATTTTCAAAAGATACAATTTACCAAAACAAAATTTTTGCAAACAACTTAATTATTTTTAGCACATTAACTTGTTGAAAAAAGGATACTCTTGTGATACAATCTTGAAGATTTAGATAAAAAACAGAAAGGGAGATTATATGAAAGCATTTCTGATATTAGAAGATGGCCATGTGTTTAAAGGAACCAGCATTGGCTCAACAAGAGAAGTCATCAGTGAGATTGTCTTCAATACATCAATGACCGGATATCTCGAAGTAATGACTGACCCATCGTATGCAGGACAGGCTGTCTGCATGACTTATCCTTTGATTGGTAATTATGGAATCTGTTATGAGGACCAGGAATCCAGGAAACCTTGGATTGATGGTTTTATTGTTCGTGAATTATCTCGTATCCCAAGCAATTTCAGAAGCGTGGATACAATCCAGCATTTTCTTGAAAAGCATGATATACCTGGTATTGCCGGTATTGATACTCGTGCCCTCACAAAAATTCTTCGTGAAAAAGGTACCATGAATGGTATGATCACAGTCAACGAAAATTACGATTTAGATGAAATAATCCCCCGTTTAAAAGCTTATACAACCGGAAAAGTAGTTGAAAAAGTAACTTGTCGTGAGAAAGAAGTGCTGAAAGGAAAAGGCCCAAAGGTTGCACTTATGGATTTTGGTGCAAAACGAAATATTGCCCGTTCTCTGAATGAAAGAGGATGCCAGGTGACAATTTATCCGGCTCTTACATCAGCAGAAGAAATCCTCGCAGATCAGCCAGATGGAATCATGCTCAGCAATGGCCCTGGAGATCCGAAGGAATGCACTACTATTATAGAAGAAATCCGCAAGCTGTATGAGTCTGAAGTACCGATTTTTGCAATTTGCCTTGGACATCAGCTGATGGCACTTGCCACAGGCGGAGATACACATAAAATGAAATACGGACACAGAGGTGGAAACCATCCGGTCAAAGATCTTGCAACCGGACGTGTTTATATTTCATCTCAGAACCATGGATATGTGGTTGATGCAGAAGCACTTGAGAAAAAGGGTATTGCAAAACCTGCATTTGTCAATGTAAACGATGGTACAAACGAAGGAATGGCTTACGAAGGTAAAAATATCTTTACCGTACAGTTCCATCCGGAAGCCTGCCCGGGACCGCAGGATTCCAGCTACCTGTTTGACAGATTTATGGAAATGATGGGAGGAACAGATCATGCCGAGAAATAAAGATATACATAAAGTTCTTGTTATTGGATCCGGTCCGATTATCATCGGCCAGGCAGCAGAATTCGACTACGCAGGTACACAGGCATGCCGTTCTCTGAAAGAAGAAGGCATGGAGGTAGTTCTTCTGAACTCCAATCCTGCTACGATCATGACAGACAAGGACATTGCAGATAAAGTTTATATTGAGCCACTTACCGTAGAAGTCGTTGAGCAGCTGATCCTGAAAGAAAAACCGGACAGCGTACTTCCGACACTTGGTGGACAGGCCGGACTGAATCTTGCAATGGAACTGGAAGAAAAAGGTTTCCTCAAGGAACATAATGTAAGACTGATCGGTACTACAGCTGAGACAATCAAAAAGGCTGAGGATCGTCAGGAATTCAAAGATACCATGGAAAAGATCGGTGAGCCGGTCGCAGCTTCCAAAGTCGTAACAACTGTAGAAGATGGTGTGATATTTACCAAAACAATTGGATATCCGGTTGTTCTTCGTCCTGCCTATACACTTGGCGGAAGTGGCGGTGGTATTGCCAATAACGAATACGAACTGAGAGAAATCCTGGAAAATGGTCTCAGACTTTCTCGTGTAGGGGAAGTACTTGTTGAGCGTTGTATTGCAGGATGGAAAGAAATCGAATATGAAGTAATGCGTGACAGTGCAGGAAACTGTATTACTGTCTGCAACATGGAAAATATCGACCCGGTCGGTGTACATACAGGTGACTCTATTGTAGTTGCTCCGTCTCAGACACTGGGAGACAAAGAGTACCAGATGCTTCGTACATCCGCACTGAATATCATTACAGAACTTGGTATTACCGGAGGATGTAACGTACAGTACGCACTTCATCCGGAAAGCTTTGAATACTGTGTAATCGAAGTTAACCCTCGTGTAAGCCGTTCTTCTGCGCTGGCAAGTAAGGCTACCGGTTATCCGATCGCGAAGGTTGCAGCAAAGATTGCACTCGGATATACTCTGGATGAGATTCCAAATGCCATTACAGGTAAAACTTATGCAAGTTTCGAGCCAATGCTGGACTACTGTGTAGTTAAGATCCCGAGACTTCCATTTGATAAATTTATTACAGCGAAGAGAACACTGACTACTCAGATGAAGGCAACCGGTGAGGTTATGAGTATTTGCCATAACTTCGAGGGAGCTCTTATGAAAGCCATCCGTTCTCTGGAACAGCACGTGGACAGCCTGATGTCTTACGATTTTACAGGTCTGGATGAAGATGAACTGATCGAAGAACTGTCAGTTGTTGATGATCGCCGTATCTGGAAGATTGCAGAAGCAGTCAGAAGAGATATTTCCAGAGAATATATCCACAGAATCACTAAGATTGACAGATGGTTTATTGACAAGATCGCAATTCTGGTAGAGATGGAACAGGCACTGAAAACACAGCCTCTTACAGAAGAACTCCTTCTGGAAGCAAAACGCATGGAATTCCCGGATTATGTGATCGCAGATCTGTGTGGAAGAACAGAAGCAGACATCAAAGCGCTTCGTCAGGGCTACAAGATCACAGCCGCTTATAAGATGGTAGATACCTGTGCTGCTGAGTTTGCAGCAGCAACACCGTATTATTATTCTGTATATGGTGGACCGGATACAGAAAACGAAGCGGCAGCAACACCGAATAAGAAAAAAGTACTTGTTCTCGGTTCCGGACCTATCCGCATCGGACAGGGTATTGAGTTCGACTTCTGTTCTGTACATTGTACATGGGCATTTGAAAAAGAAGGATACGAGACGATCATTGTTAATAACAACCCGGAAACAGTCAGCACAGACTTTGATATTGCTGATAAGCTGTATTTTGAGCCATTGACACCGGAAGATGTTGAAAATATCGTAAACATTGAGAAACCGGATGGTGCAGTTGTACAGTTCGGTGGTCAGACTGCGATCAAACTGACAGAAGCACTCATGAAGATGGGCGTTAAGATCCTTGGAACATCTGCAGAAGACGTTGATGCAGCTGAGGACAGAGAGCTCTTTGATGCAATCCTTGAAAAATGTGAAATTCCGAGACCGAAGGGACAGACTGTATTTACAGCGGAGGAAGCTAAAAAAGCTGCCAATGAGCTGGGATATCCGGTACTTGTTCGTCCTTCCTATGTTCTTGGCGGACAGGGTATGCGTATTGCAGTAAGTGATGAGGATGTAGAAGAATATATCGGAATCATCAATCAGATTGCACAGGAACATCCGATCCTGGTTGACAAATATCTGATGGGTAAAGAAATCGAAGTCGATGCAGTATGTGATGGTGAGGATATCCTTATTCCAGGTATCATGGAGCATATTGAACGTGCAGGTATCCACTCAGGAGACAGTATTTCCGTATATCCGGCACAGACGATCAGCCAGACCGCAAAAGATACAATTGCTGAGTATACACGTCGTCTGGCAAAAGCACTGCATGTAGTCGGAATGATCAACATTCAGTTTATTGTATGCGGTGAAGACGTTTATGTTATCGAGGTAAATCCACGTTCCAGCCGTACAGTACCATATATTAGTAAAGTAACCGGAATTCCGATCGTGCCGCTGGCTACTAAGGTTATTCTCGGATACAAACTGAAAGATATGGGATATACACCGGGACTTCAGCTGGAGGCAAAACATATTGCGATCAAGATGCCGGTATTCTCTTTTGAGAAGATCCGTGGTGCAGATATCAGCCTTGGACCAGAAATGAAATCTACAGGTGAGTGTCTTGGTATTGCAGAGAACTTTAATGAAGCATTATATAAGGCATTTATCGGAGCCGGAATCAAACTTCCGAAACACAAGAACATGATCATCACAGTCAAAGAGGAAGATCATGAAGAAGTAGTTCCGATCGCAAGACGTTTTGAAGCTCTTGGATATCGCATCTATGCAACAAGAGGAACTGCAAAAGTCCTCAAAGAAAACGGAATCAAGGCAATCCGTACCAATAAACTGGAGCAGCCTGCACCGAACCTTATGGACCTGATCCTTGGACATAAGATTGATGTGGTTATCGATACACCACCGCAGGGCGTTGAGCATCAGAAGGATGGTTTTGTAATCCGTCGAAATGCCATTGAGACAGGTGTGAATGTTCTTACCAGTCTGGATACAGCGGAAGCACTTGTAACCAGTCTTGAGAATACAGACCTTCATAATCTGACACTGATCGATATTGCAACGATTGCAGACAGATAAGAGTAATAAAACAATATGTAATTGTTGATAACGTACTGACCGGAGAGACATAAGATGTTTCTCCGGTTTTTCCTTTATATGCTTTCAGTCTTTTTGGAATTTTGGTTTACGAAGCACCGAAATTGTAATATACTATAAAAATGATATCAGGACTGGAAGTGTGCATGGTATGAATACATCCCTATCCAGTCAATTTCAAATTTAAAAACAGAGAGGAAAAAAGATGAGTGTTTTGGAATTTATAAAAGTTATAATCCTCGGTATCGTAGAGGGGATTACAGAATGGCTTCCGATCAGCAGCACCGGTCATATGATCCTGGTAGATGAATTTATCAAGATGGATATGACAAGAGAATTCAAAGATTTTTTTCTGGTAGTTATCCAGCTGGGAGCAATTCTTGCGGTTGTAGTGTTGTACTGGGGAAAATTATGGCCATTTTACATAAGACAGATTCCGAAGAAAAAAAGAGAACAGCTTGCATCTAAGAATCCGGTTTCCCGTGTGATCCTGACTTTTGTTGAAAAGTTCTGTGACAAAGAGAAATGGATTCTCTGGTTTAAAATTCTTGTGGCCTGCATTCCGACAATTGTGATCGCACTTCCGTTTAATGATTTTATTGAAGAGAAGTTTACAAATTATGTCGTTGTAGCAATTGCCCTGATCGTCTATGGTGTGATCTTTATACTGGTTGAGAATTATAATAAAAAAAGAAAGCCAGCCTGCACATCATTAGAAGAACTGAGTTTTGGAACTGCATTTAAAATTGGTATTTTTCAGGTATTATCAGTAATTCCGGGAACATCACGTTCGGGTTCTACAATCATTGGAGGAATCCTTGTCGGAACTTCAAGAACGGTAGCAGCAGAATTTACATTTTTCCTGGCGATTCCTGTTATGTTTGGTGCAAGTCTTCTGAAACTGATAAAATTTGGTTTTGCTTTTACACCGGCTGAGATTCTGACATTGGTAACAGGATTGGTTGTTGCGTTTTTTGTATCCATTATTGCAATCAAATTTCTGATGGGATACATTAAGAAACATGATTTCAAAGCGTTTGGATGGTACAGAATCGTGCTTGGTATTCTTGTTCTTGGATATTTTGCAGGAAAAACCTTCCTTGTGTAATAGGAAATTACTCCGTAATGTTCCTATTACACAAAGATGAGCAGATTTGACTTTTTAGCGCACTCATGGGATAATAGACAGGATTATGAAAAGAAAATTGAGTTATGATGATTTCTTTAGTAAGAAAGGATGGTTGACAATGAAAGTAAAACATATGATGCTTATACTTGGCACAGTAATGGCAGTTACCCTGGCAGGCTGTGGATCTTCTGATTCAGTAGCAGAGGTAACACCTACACCGGCTGCAACACCGACGCCTACCGAAGTACCTGTGACAGTGACACCGGTACCGACATCCACACCAGCACCCAAAGTGATTGGAGTTAAGACATCCCAGGCAAAATATATTTATCTTACCAACAAACTGCAGGACAACATCAGAGAAATCTATCTGATGAAATCTGGTGGTGAGGAATGGGGAAAGAATCTCATTCCTTCAGAATCCATGGTGAAGGCTGCCGAACAGGTACAGATGTTTTATACTGCGGACAGTACCAGTGCAGAAAATGTGAGTGATTCTTCTGAGAGTACTGAAGAATCAGCAGATACAACAACAGCAGTGCTGTATGATATGAAGATTGTCACTGCAAAGGGTGATGCATATCAGATTTACAGTATTGACCTTGGAGATATGGAAAAGGCTGATCTGTCCTATGATGAGGAAATTTCATCAGCATATCTCAGCTATACAAGTCTCTCTGATAAATCAGAGAAAAATACAAAAGAAAATTCTCAGCAGACAACGTCAGCAGACGACAGCGATGCAGTATCTTACAGTTCAGATGACAGCAGCAGTTCAGATGACAGCAGTTATGACGACAGCAGCTATGATGACGGCAGCTATGATGATGGCAGCTATGATGACGGAAGTTACGATGACGGAAGCTATGATGACGGAAGCTATGATGACGGAAGCTACGATGACGGAAGTTATGATGACGGAGATTATGATGACAATGATTATGCAGATGAAGGGAATGACTCAGATTCCTATGATGACAGCAGTGATGACTGGGATTACTGATCATTGTAAATAATTATTGAAAAAGACCGGAACGGGTGCCTGAGCCTGATATCCGGTCTTTTTGATGTTATAACAGATTTGTTTGTAAAAAAAATTTGAAGATATATAAAAAATATCTATTGTAAAATAAGGCAGATAAATTGACTTAAAATTTATGTACAGTTAGAATATTGCTATGTCTATGGGAAAATACCTGAGAAAGGAAAGGAGATTATATTTATGAAGAAAAAATTATTTACAGTTATGCTTGCCGGAATTATGGCAGCTGGAATGACTGCAGGAAGTGTACAGGCGGCAGCAACCGAGGACGTAAGTGGCGATCTGTATGTATTTATCGCAGCAAGTCTTGCAAATGCAATGGATGTGATTCAGAAGGATTTTAATGAAGAATATCCGGATGTCAATATTCTGTTTAATGCAGACAGCTCAGGTACACTGCAGACCCAGATTGAGGAAGGATCCAGATGCGATGTTTTCTTTTCAGCAGCGACAAAACAGCTGGATGCGTTGGTTGACGAGAAACTTGCAGATAAAGATTCTGTAGTAGATCTTCTGGAAAATAAGGTTGTTCTGATCAAGCCAAAGGGTGGGGAGACAAAAGTCACCGGATTTGAAAATATTACAGATGCAGATAATATGGCTCTTGCAGGAGAAGATGTTCCGGTAGGACAGTATTCCCGTGAGATTTTCAAAAATCTTGGAATTGAAGATGATGTTAACAAAATGGAAATCAATGAAGGAAAAAATGTAACAGAGGTGCTTGCAGCAGTAAGTGAAGGAAGTAATGAAATTGGCATTGTCTATGCGACAGATGCGGCATCCGTTGCAGATAAAGTAGATATTATTGCGGAAGCTCCGGAAGGTTCCCTGAAAACACCGGTTCTTTATCCTGTCGGACTTACTGTGGATGCAGAAGCATCTGATGAAGAAGCAGCTGCAGCAGATGCGTTTCTTGCTTATCTTCAGACAGATGATGCAATGAAAGTATTCGAAGAATACGGTTTTACAGCATATAAAGCAGATGACAAAAAAGAAGAAGCAACAGAGGATAATGAAGCTGAAAATGCAGACAATGCAGAGGAAAAATAATGGGATTTTTACAGGAGATTAACTGGAGTCCTCTGTGGATTTCTTTGAAAACAGGCGCTGTGGCAACAACGATAGCTTTTTTTCTGGGAATTTTCTGTGCGCGTAAGATTATGAAGATGAAACCATTATCCAGAGCTGTCTGGGATGGGATTCTGACCATGCCATTAGTGTTGCCGCCGACAGTGGCAGGTTTTTTTCTTCTGTTACTGTTCAGTCTGAGAAGACCGTTCGGAAAG
Source organism: uncultured Blautia sp. (assembly GCF_934372025.1). Classification (GTDB taxonomy): domain Bacteria; phylum Bacillota; class Clostridia; order Lachnospirales; family Lachnospiraceae; genus Blautia_A. The sequence continues at coordinate 8,622 of NZ_CAKROJ010000004.1, read as the reverse complement.
TTTCTTATGGAAAGCTTTGATTTTAAGGTGGTACAGACCTGGAAGGGATGTGTGATCGCAGCTACAGTAATTGCCTTTCCCCTGATGTATCGAAATGCCAGAGCTGCATTTGAGCAGGTAGATGTAAATCTGATTTATGCAGGTCAGACTCTTGGGATGAGTGATCACAAAATATTCTGGAAAGTCATTATCCCAGCTGCAGCGCCCGGAATTGCATCAGGAACAGTTCTCGCGTTTGCAAGAGCAATTGGAGAATATGGTGCGACTTCCATGCTTGCAGGAAATATTCTTGGAAAGACCCGTACAGTTTCGGTTGCTATTGCAGCTGAGACTGCAGCGGGAAATTATGATGTTGCCGGTTTCTGGGTTGTGGTGATCGTGGTGATCTCATTTGTGATCGTAGCATTGATCAATATCGTATCAGGAAGAGGCATGAAAAGCAGAAGGTGGATCTGATGGCAATACAGGTAAATATAGAAAAAAATTTTAAGGATTTTTCTTTGAAATCGAAGTTCGAGAGTAATACATCTGCAACCGGAATTCTTGGTGCATCAGGAAGCGGAAAGAGTATGACGCTTCGCTGTATTGCAGGAATTGAGACACCAGATAAAGGAAGAATAGTCATCAATGGCAGAACGGTATTTGACTCAGAAAAGAAAATTAATCTGAAGCCGCAGGAACGCCGGATCGGCTACCTGTTTCAGAACTATGCGTTATTTCCAACGATGACAGTAAAAGAAAATATTCTGTGTGGGTATCGGGGAGAGAAGAATCTGCGGGAAACAAAAGTAACAGATTTTATGAAACGTTATCAGTTAGATGGACTGGAAAAACGTTATCCCGCACAGCTTTCCGGTGGTCAGCAGCAGAGAGTTGCGCTGGCAAGAATGATGATTGGAGAGCCTGAAGCAATTCTTCTGGACGAGCCATTTTCTGCACTGGATGGATATTTAAAGGATGTATTGCAGAAAGATATGCAGAAATTTCTGGAACAGTATTCTGGAGATATGCTGATGGTTACACACAGTCGTGACGAAGCATTCCGCTTCTGTAAGGAACTGATGCTTCTGAAAGATGGAAACACATTGATATTCGGCGAAACAAGACAAATGTTTGAGCAGCCGCAGCTTCTGGAAGCTGCAAGGCTGACCGGATGTAAAAACAGTTCAAGAATTGAAAAACTGGGAGAGCATCATGTGTTTGCCCTGGACTGGGGTCTTGCACTCCGAACCCGACAAAAAGTAGACGCAGATATGACACATATTGCAATCCGTGGACACTGGATACGTCCATCAGAAACAAATGGTGAAAACTGTGTGGCTTTTGAAGCGGCAGAATATGTAGAGACAACCTTTGAACATCAGTATCTGGTCAGAGCTCCGGGAATGGAAGACGGAGCAGTACTCTGGTGGATGCGCCCAAAAGCCGATTTTGAGGAAAAACATGATAAAGATCTTCCGGCATATTTGTATCTTCCACCGGAACATCTGATGCTTTTGAAGTAGAAAAACAGGAATCTGTGCGAAATTTTATTTTCGACGGATTCCTGTTTTTCTATGCAATGAATTAGAGATGCTCTTTGGAATTCAGATAACCGGCAACCAGCATGGCAAGTTTGAAGGTCATGGCATCTTCAAAGGTACGCAGATCCAGACCAAATTTTTTCTGGATTTTTTCAAAACGGTAAACCAGTGTGTTTCGATGTACGTAAAGCTGTCTGGATGTTTCAGAAAGATTCAGATTGTTTTCGAAAAAGGTTCGGATAATGGTAAGTGTTTCTCCATCGATAGAATCCAGAGATTCATCACCAAAAATCTCCTGAATGAACATTTCGCAAATGGAAACAGGAAGCTGATAAATGAGCCGTCCGATTCCAAGAGTACGGTATCCGAAAACATTTCGTTCAGCATAAAAGATTTTTCCAATTTCAAGAGCTGTACGGGCTTCTTTGTAAGCGTTGGAAAGATCTGTAAGATCATCTGTAGTGTTGCTGTAAGCAACCCATGCCTGTGTCATGGCTTCTGTTCCGAGCATATCTACCAGCATATGTGCGATGGATTCCAGATCGTCATATGTCTCAGTAGAAGTCAGTTCGCGTATGATGATAATGCCGCGGTCATCAATAGAAGTGATGAAATCATGTGTACGGGCTGAAAAAATATTTTTTATGGTTGCGAGAGAATGTTCATCTCTTGTCTGGCGGGTTTCTACCAGAAAGACTGCACGGCGTGCGGTAGAAGAAATATGCAGTTTTCGCGCACGGTTAAAAGCTTCTACAGAGGTGTAATTTCCAAGAAGAAGTTTTTGCATAAAGACATTTTTGTCATTTTTTTCAGCATGGCTTTCCAGAATGCTTTGTATCTGACATACGGCAAGTTCACCAATGGTAGGAACAGAAGGTCCGTTTCCCCATACGATCAGGAGATAAGGGGAGGTGGAGCTCTCTGCTATTTTGTACAGACAGCAGGTGGCATTGGCCAGGCAAAGAGCAGAACTGCTGCGGAAATCTTCCAGCTTGTTTTCGGATGGAAGCTGTCTGTCACAGGTGGTGACAAAGATGGAATTATCCTCCTGAAGCAGGCAGAAATCCAACTGACTGATTCGTTTCCAGTCATCCATATATTTTTGTAGTGTTCTTTGTACTGACATAGAATTACATCCTTTCTGAAAAAAAGACCCGGGGTTAAAGTGTCCCCGGGTCTGGTTATTTAATTTAATCTTAGTTTGTGATAACAAGCTCTGTTTCTTTGTCGAAGAAATGAGTTTTTTCCATGTCGAAATCGAATTTAACAGGATCACCAGTTTTTGCTTTTGTGCCTGGATCAACACGAGCTGTGATCTGAGTTCCGTTTACATCAAAGTACAGGAATACTTCTGCACCAAGAAGCTCATATACTTTAACTGTAGAAGACATAGAACCATTCGGTGTATCTGCAACATCTTCAGGACGAATACCCATAACAACTGTTTTTCCTACATAGCCGCCATCTTTCAGTGCTTTTGCTTTTGCAGCCGGGATAACAAGCTCGTCGTTTCCGATTACTGCAACAAGATCGGAACCTTTTTCTTTGATCTGAGCATCCAGGAAGTTCATCTGCGGGGATCCCATGAATCCTGCAACGAAGAGGTTACCTGGTTTCTGATACAGGTTCTGAGGTGTGTCAACCTGCTGAACAACACCATCTTTCATAACAACGATTCTGGTACCAAGAGTCATAGCCTCTGTCTGGTCATGTGTTACGTAGATGATAGTAGCACCAAGTCTCTGATGAATCTTGGAGATTTCGATACGCATCTGTACACGAAGTTTTGCATCCAGGTTGGAAAGAGGCTCATCCATAAGGAATACCTTAGGATTACGAACGATAGCACGTCCCATAGCAACACGCTGTCTCTGACCACCGGAAAGAGCCTTCGGTTTACGATCAAGAAGTTTGTCAAGGTCAAGGATTCTTGCAGCTTCACGAACTGCTTTGTCGATCTCATCCTTCGGAACTTTACGAAGTTTCAGACCAAATGCCATGTTATCATATACTGTCATATGAGGATACAGAGCGTAGTTCTGGAATACCATTGCGATATCACGGTCTTTTGGCTCTACATCGTTCATAACTTTGTCACCGATCTTTAAGGTACCGCTGGTGATTTCTTCCAGTCCGGCTACCATACGAAGTGTTGTGGATTTACCACATCCGGAAGGTCCTACGAAGATGATGAACTCTTTATCTTCGATTTCAAGGTTAAAGTCTTTAACGGCTTCAAAACCGTTAGGATATGTTTTATTAATGTGCTGTAAAGATAAACTTGCCATTATGATTCTCCTCCAAAATATTATATGTGTGTTTTTGCTCGTGTTTTGAACTGTTCTCAGTATACTGAATTTGCAGTCAGGAATAAAGAGAAGAACCACACAAATATTCCGGCGGTTTCTTGACAGATTGACGAAAAGCCCGGGAAGCCTGGTCAAACTGTCAAATACGGCGCTCGTTTATGAACATACCCTGCAGAGGTTCTGCGTGAAACTGATACTGGAACCATTTACATTTACACAGGAACAGGTAATAAATATTGAGTCCACAATCATGAAGCGTTTCGTAGTTGCCCTGTCCTTTGGCAATGATCAGATCAGCAGATTCAAGTGCCTCACGGGCTTCGCTGCTGATATGGGGAAGCCAGGTGCCGCCGACGTCATTTCCATTTCCAATTACTGTGGTCAGTTCGGTAAGACCTATGTCCTGTGCATCTTCCAGAGTTGCATCATTAATGACAGGAAAACCTCTGACGATCACGGTGATATCGAGTCTCGGACAGAGTTCTTTGAGAAGTTTGATAACCAGTTTGTCAAGAACGATTTCTCCGCAGTTATCAGTCAGATAGACGAGGTGGGAGGCAGTACTTAAGTCCTCTCGAAAATGCTGATATTCCTGTGCATCAAGAGGTTCTTTGTTGTCTTCTTTAAGAAGTGACAGAACGGTATCAGAATTTACGTTTGAAAGAGCTGCAAAATCAATATAGTTGCCGATACGGGAATAAAGAAGTGCAGTTTCCAGCGGATCCTTAGAATTACGGATGGTTTCTTCAAGAGAAGCTTCCAGATCCAGCATGAGCTGATTATATTCTTTTTTGACAGAAATATAGTCTTCCATAGGCTGTTTCCAGAAATCACGGAACATTTTTTTTAATTCGACAGAAACGCTGGGGGCACAGTCTTCTTCCGCAATATTTGCCATACGGTCCATGACTTTCTTCATATATTCTACCTTTTTATCCATGTCCTGAAAGGAACGGATATTCTGTTCCTGTTTGCTGACAGCACAGCACATACAGAATGGATTGAATTTCATGTGATTACCTCCTGAAACTATGTGAGATAGTTCTTATTATAAGGCTTTTGTCGAAACATGGCAAGTTTGGTTACTGTACGCTTGTTCTACCCATCATTTTATAATATACTGGAATCAGCAGGGCGCATGCACCGAACCAGGCCAATGGACTGGCAATACAAACTGAGGTATATCCAATAACACCTGAAAGCCCGACGGTAGCTGCAATACGCATAACAAGCTCAATCATGCAGGCAGCGAAAGGTGCACGTCCATTCTGCATACTCTGAATTGAAGTACGATAGACTGCAAGCAGACCCAGCAGGAAATAGAAAGGTGCAACGATCGTAAGATAGGCATCGGAATAATGGTAAATTTCGTTTGTGGGATTCGAAAGAAACATCTGCACGATCGGATGACGCAGAAGCAGAATTCCAACACACATAACTAGATTAAAGCTTTCGGTCTGGATCAGACAGGCGCGTACGCCCTGACGGATTCTTTCCTTTTTACCGGCACCGAAGTTCTGGGCAACATAGTTAGATATAGCGGTCATCATGGCATTATTGACCAGTACAGAAAGCTGGTCTGCTTTGGAAGCTGCCGTATACCCGGCTACAGCAGCAGTACCCAGAGAGTTTACAACTGCCTGCATGGCAAGTTGTCCGATACACATGACAGACATCTGAAATCCCATAGGAAATCCTGTCTTAAGATGCAGACTGATCGTACTTTTCAGATCATGAAAATCATCACGATGCAAATGTAATACCGGAAAATTTTTAAGTCCGGTCATGAGACTGAACAGCGCCGAAAGAAACTGGGAAAGGATTGTAGCCCACGCAGCTCCGGCAACACCCATATGGAATGGTACAATAAAGAGAATATCAAGGAAAACATTAAGGACGGAGGAAAACACCAGAAAATAAAGAGGTGTTTTGCTGTCACCAAGTGCTCGAAGCATATTTGATATCATATTATAAAAAACGGTTGCACCTGTTCCCAACAGTACTATAAACATGTAATCGTAGGCTTTGCCTGAAATATCCTCTGGAATTTGCATCCAGCGCAGAATCTGATGCGAAAGAAGACAACAGACCAGAGTCAGGATTATAGTAAAAATGATGCTGAGGAGAGTAGATGCGGCAATACTTTTTCGCATACCTTTTTCATCCTTGGCACCACATCTCTGACCAAGACAGATTCCAAATCCACCTGTAAATCCGTTGATAAAACAGAAAACAAAGTAAATGATGATACTGGTGGAACCGACAGCAGCCAGTGCTTCTGCACCAAGCGTTTTTCCGACGATCACAGAGTCGGCAAGCGTATAAAAAAGCTGAAACAGATTGCCAAGGATTACTGGAATTGCAAATTTCAGCAGTGATTGGAATGGATTTCCTGTGGTGAGATCCATTTCTTTTGATCTGGACATAAGAGCCTCCTTGTGTTATGAATAATTGAATGTAATAAAACACAGGGGATTAAACAGAACGGTTATATAATAATTAGAAGTTGGAGAATTGCAGAATGACAAAAAGAAGAATTCTGGTAGATGATACTAACAGAGAAATTTCAAAACATGGAACAGATGCTTTTCCAATGACAGTCAGTCATGATGATTTGTGGACATTTGAAGGGAAAATAGTCCCTATTCACTGGCATGAAGATCTGGAGATCAGCCTTCCAAGAGAAGGGGTGGCGATCTATCAGATCTATCAGAACAGCTATATAGTCAGACCGGGAGAGGGACTTCTGTTGAATCGTAATGTTCCGCACAGCTGTAGCTCACCGGATAACAGACATACCAGATATAGTACAATTCTTGTCAGACCAGATTTTCTGTATGGTGATTTTGGAAGCGATATTGAACGCAGATGCTTTCGCCCATTTCTTCAAAACTCAACTGTTCCATGTTTACGTCTGACAGCAGAAGATGACCGGGGACAGATAATTTTGCAAAAACTTAATCAGATAGAAGAACTCTTTGATCAAAAAGCCTGCTGTTACGAGTTAATGATCAAAGGTCTTCTGTGTGAGGTTTTTGGCATGATCCTGGGAGATCATCAGAAAGAATTTGAAAAGTTTGTTCCTGCAAATCAGACGGAACTGGTACGTCTGGAAAAAATGCTGAAATACATTGATACACATTTTGAGTCTGTTATCTCACTTCAGGAATTGTCGGATCAGGTACATCTGTCAAGAGAGGTATGCTGCCGTCTGTTTAAAAAGATGACCGGAAAGACAGTTACAGAATTCCTGGAAGAATATCGGGCCAACAAGAGCTTTCCCCTTGTGCAGAGTGGACAATATTCTATGACACAGATTGCCAATATGGTAGGGTTCAGCAATGCCAGCCGTTTTGCCATTGCATTTCGTAAAATGTTCGGTTGTAATCCCAGAGAATATAATTCTCTTAAAGGCAGAGAGAATATCAGTTGATCCTGCCTTCATAATGCATGGCTTATTATATAGAAACATATTAGGAAAAACGATTCCGGTATTGCTTTATTTGATACAGATATTGATTTTCCGTAATATCGCTTCCAGTAAATCTCCCTGGAGATAAAAGGTCGTCTCAAAATGAAGATACGATAAGGATACCTTATCCCACAACAATAAGATTTTTGCAGGGAATTCTTCATCAGAATCCCAGAATTGAAATAATACGGAAAAATCGCCCATAACAGGCATTTTAAAGGTCAGATCAGCTCCGGCCAGGCGTTTCTGTAATTTCCCTCCCAGACAGAGACAGGCCTGGCTGACGGCATCTGCTTTGCCAGAGAAGGCGGATGCATATTTTTTGGAAAACACATCTCCGGATGGGCTGCTGCCGGTGGCCACAAATCTGGTTACCGGCTGCCACTGTCCTGTAAGCGGAGGAAGCGGTTTATCTTCTGAGTAGCAGAGCAGGTCGTAGATTGTCATAACAATTGTGTATTCCCGGCAGGTCTGCCATGCCTCTTCATTCATATATTCTATGGAACCGTCCGCGCGGTTGATTCTATATTCTGTTCCTATATAATTCAGGTACAGATATTCCTGGTCATTTTTTAATTTATATTTCTTTATCAGCATATCCTGATCATATTTCAAAAACAAGTCTCTTCCGATATATATCTGTTTTTCGTAATTGTCTGTAAGATTTTTTTTCATATAAGTGCCTTTCGACTGAGTAATATTACTCTTGAAATTCATCTGGTAAATGGCGGCTGTAATTCCTTTCAAAAAATTATAACAAATTATGAATGCCTTCACAATCTTTTATGCACCACAGTATGTAGCAATCGAAGAGGGATATTTTAAAGATGAGGGGCTGGATCTGACACTTGTGACCGGTTTTGGGGCAGATAAGACAATGACTGCCGTAATATCCGGTGAGGCAGATATCGGATTCATGGGAGCGGAAGCATCTGTCTATGCCTATCAGGAGGGCGCTACGGATCCTGTTGTAAACTTTGCACAGCTTACCCAGCGCGCCGGAAATTTCCTTGTGGCGAGGGAAGAAATGCCGGATTTTAAATGGGAAGATCTGAGAGATAAGAAAGTTCTTGGCGGGCGTAAAGGTGGCGTACATATATCAATGTAAATTATGAGACGATTGTGATTTTGTAAAATTTTGTTATCTCTTTCCAGTTACTCGGAAATCCCATATATTCAAAAAGATCATTCGACTTCAAATTTGAATTCTGCTTTTCATATCGGTCAAAAATATGCAATAGTTGCTTTTTAAACAGTAAAAAATCAGTCTTTGGAAGTAGATAACGAAAAGTAATGACTACACTAAACAAGTCATTTT
>NZ_CAKROJ010000003.1 GCF_934372025.1 uncultured Blautia sp. | reverse complement strand
GTGCAGATGGCATATATGATGAGTATTCGTCTTCTTGCCAGAGCACCATTTATGATACTTCTTTCCTGGATCATGACACTGCTGATCAATGTGAAGATCGCATTACTTTTTCTGATTGTTATCCCTTTACTTGGCGGAACACTGTTATATATTGCCAAAAAGGCTCATCCGCATTTTATTAAAGTGTTTGATGAGTACGATGAACTGAACAATTCTGTACAGGAAAATGTAAACGCATCACGTGTTGTCAAAGCCTTTGTAAGGGAAGGATACGAAGTAAAAAAATTCCATGGGGTTTCTGACTATGTGTACACGTTGTTTACAAAAGCAGAAAAAATTGTTGCATGGAACTCACCGGTTCTGCAGTTCGTGATGTATGCGGTCGTACTTCTGATCGCTTTGATCGGAGGAAAAAGTATTGTATTTGGTACTATGGAAACTGGTGAACTGACCAGTGTTATTGTATATGCACTGCAGATCTTAATGTCGCTGAACATGGTAACATTTGTATTTGTCATGATCATGATCGCGGAGGCATCAACAGACCGTATCACAGAAGTACTTGACGAAGTACCGGAGATGCAGGACAAAGAGGATGCGGTAAAGGAAGTCAAAAATGGAGATATTACGTTTGATCATGTGAATTTCAGCTACGCAGGTGAGGGTGGTAATCTTTCTCTGAAGGATATCAATCTTCATATCAGATCCGGACAGACAGTCGGCATCATCGGAGGTACCGGAAGTGCCAAATCAACACTGGTGCAGATGATTCCACGTCTTTACGATGTTACTTCCGGAGCAGTCAGGGTTGCAGGTGTAGATGTACGTGATTATGATCTGGAAGTTCTTAGAGATCAGGTATCCATGGTACTGCAGAAAAACGTACTGTTTTCCGGCACAATTTATGAGAATATCCGCTGGGGTGATGAGCATGCCAGTGATGAAGAAGTCAAGAGAGTCTGTCGCCTGGCACAGGCAGACGGATTTGTAAATGAGTTTCCGTCAGGCTATGATACAATGATCGTGCAGGGTGGTAACAATGTTTCCGGTGGACAGAAACAGCGTCTGTGTATTGCCCGTGCACTTCTCAAAAAACCGAAGATTCTGATTCTGGATGATTCCACCAGTGCAGTGGATACCAGAACAGATGCGCTGATCCGTAAGGCTTTTCGTGAAGAAATACCGGACACAACAAAAATTATTATTGCACAGAGGATTTCTTCTATTGAAGATGCTGATCAGATCATTGTTCTGGATGGAGGAAAGATTGCAGGTGTGGGCACCTCAGAAGAACTTCTGAAAACCAATGAAATCTACAGAGAAGTATATGAATCTCAGATGAAAGGAGGAGAAGAGAATGAATAAGAACAAAAAACCGAAAATGACCAAAAAAGATATGGAGACTGCCAAACGTCTTCTGAAATATGTGACAGAAAAATATAAGCTTCAGTTCGTTCTTGTATTCTTTTGTATCCTGATCAGCGCAGTAGCGACGACAGCGGTGTCTCTTTCACTGAGATATCTTCTGGATGATTTTATTCTTCCGCTGATCGGACAGAAAACTCCGGATTTTGCAGAACTTTACAGGGCTCTGGCAGTTCTGGGATGTATTTTCCTGGCAGGAGTGGCTGCTACTTTTATCTATACAAGAATGATGGTATACATTGGACAGGGCGTACTTAAAAGAGTCCGTGATGATATGTTTGAACATATGCAGACATTGCCAATCCGATATTTTGATCAGAATACGAACGGATCCATTATGAGTCTTTATACGAATGATACGGATACTCTGAGACAGATGATCAGCCAGGCGATTCCACAGGCACTGATGGCACTGTTTACGATTGTTGTTACTTTTATTTCCATGTTGGTTTTGAGTCCATTACTGACTGTACTGGCTGTTCTTGTTATTTTTGTGATGTTGTCTGTTTCGGGCAGAATCGGAGCAAAGAGTGGTAAATATTTTGTCCGCCAGCAGATGTCACTGGCAGATGTGACCGGATTTGTGGAAGAACGAATGAATGGACAGCGAGTTGTCAAAGTATTTAATCATGAAAAGAAATCAGAGGAAGAGTTTGACCAGCTGAATGAGGCGCTTTTTGAGAGTGCATCGCAGGCTAATAAATATGGTAACATGATGGGACCGGTTATTGGAAATATCGGAAATCTGCAGTTTGTACTGACAGCAGTTTTCGGAGGTATTCTTTCTGTAGCGGGAGTCGGAGGAATTACACTAGGTGTTATGGCTTCTTATCTGCAGTTTACCAAGAGCTTTACGCAGCCATTTATGCAGGTGGCACAGCAGTTTAACTCTATTGTTATGGCTCTTGCAGGTGCAGAACGAATTTTTAACCTGATCGATGAGAAACCGGAAGAAGACGAAGGTTATGTAACGCTTGTCAATGCCAGAAAAGATGAGGATGGAAATATTGTGGAGTGTAAAGAGCGAACCGGCATGTGGGCATGGAAACATCCGCATTCTGCAGACGGTTCGGTATCTTACACAGAACTGAAGGGTGACGTTCGCTTTGAAAATGTGACATTCGGATATAATGATAATAAGACGATTCTTCATAACATCAGTCTTTATGCGAAACCGGGTCAGAAACTTGCATTTGTTGGTTCTACCGGTGCCGGAAAAACAACGATCACCAATCTGATCAATCGTTTTTATGATATTCAGGAAGGAAAGATCCGTTATGATGGAATCAATATCACCAAGATCAAAAAAGACGATCTGAGACATTCTTTAGGAATTGTCCTTCAGGACACACATCTGTTTACAGGAACGATTCGTGATAATATCCGCTATGGTAAGCTGGACGCTACAGATGAGGAAATCTATGCAGCTGCAAAACTGGCGCATGCGGATCAGTTTATCCAGATGCTTCCGAATGGATATGATACGATGCTGAGTGGTGATGGTGAGGAACTGTCACAGGGTCAGAGACAGCTTCTCTCTATTGCAAGAGCTGCCGTTGCGGATCCGCCGGTGCTGATTCTTGATGAGGCAACATCCAGTATTGATACACGTACAGAAAGTATAGTGCAGAAGGGTATGGATAACCTGATGAAGGGGCGTACAGTATTTGTCATCGCACATCGACTTTCTACAATTCGAAACAGTGATGCGATCATTGTTCTGGAACACGGCAATATCATTGAGAGAGGTGACCATAAAGATCTGATCAGGCAGAAGGGTACCTACTATCAGTTATATACCGGTAAACTGGAACTTTCATAAAGTAATGCAATAACAGCAACAATTAAAAAAGACAGGATCATCTGGAACAGGGTGATCCTGTTTTTGATTTTATTATAAAAATACAGAAAACATGCAGAAAATTAGATGATAATTATAAAAAAGACTGTAATTATATAGTGAACGTGGTATACTATCAACAAAAAGGAAATGGGGGATCTATATGTTGAAATCATGGATGGCGGGTGAGATGCCGGAGAAGGATGAAATGAAGATACAACTTGAAAAAACAAGAAATCGACTTTATGATCTTCAGATGAAAATTAAAGAACATAAACTTCCGGTTCTGGTTCTTTTTGAGGGATGGAGCGCAGCAGGGAAGGGAAGCATGATCAGTAAAGTGATCAAGAACATTGATCCTCGCTTTTTTAAGGTGGCGACAATGTCAGCGCCAACAGAGGAAGAGATGCGGAAACCATTTTTGTATCGTTATATGAAGCAGATTCCGGAAGAAGGCAAATTCACTTTTCTGGATTCGGGATGGATGGAGCAGACCGTAAAAGAAGTATTGAACGGAGAACTTGAGGGCGAGGATTATGAAAAACGTATCGAAAGCATTAAACGTTTCGAACGTCAGCTTACAGATAATGGTTATCTGGTTCTGAAATTCTTTATGCAGATTGATAAAGAAGAACAGGAAAAGCGTATGAAGAAGCTTCTCTCCAAAGGTGACACGAAATGGAGGGTGACCGGTTTTGATAAATGGCAGAACAAGCATTACAAAAAATGCGAGGATGTGTTTGACCGTTATCTGAAAGATACAAATATGTCTACCTCTCCATGGTATATTATTGATGCCAGTGATAAAAAATGGGCAGAAGTTCAGGTGATGGATACACTGGTAAGCAGTATTGAAGTTGCATTGCAGAACCAGAAACATTCTGTGCCGCTTCTTCAGAATGTATTTCCTCTTGTTAAGATGCCAAAGCTTAAAGAAGTAGAACTGGAAGGAAAAACGATCGAGGAAGAAGAATATGAGAAGGAATTGAAGAAACTGCAGGAAAAGCTTGGTGAACTGCATAATCGTCTGTATCGTAAACGTGTGCCGGTGATCATTACCTATGAAGGATGGGATGCTGCCGGAAAGGGCGGAAATATCAAACGAATTGCAGGTGCATTGGATCCGCGCGGATATGAAGTACATCCGATCGCAAGTCCGGAACCACATGAAAAGGCCCGTCATTACCTTTGGAGATTCTGGACAAGACTTCCGAAAGATGGACATATTGCAATTTTTGACCGTACCTGGTATGGGCGTGTTATGGTCGAGCGACTGGAAGGCTTCTGCAGTGAAAATGACTGGAAACGTGCCTACAATGAGATGAACGAATTTGAGAAAGAACTTCATGACTGGGGTGCCGTGATCATTAAATTCTGGGTACAGATCGATAAAGATACACAGTTGGAACGTTTTAATGACCGTCAGAATAATCCGGAGAAACGATGGAAAATCACAGACGAAGACTGGAGAAATCGCGAAAAATGGGATCAGTATGAAGAAGCAGTCGATGAAATGCTGAAAAAGACAAGCACAACCTTTGCACCGTGGCATATTCTGGAGTCTGTTGATAAGAAATATGCCCGCATCAAAGCACTCAAAATTGTAATCGAAGAATTGGAAAAAGCATTGAATTAAGGAGGGCCTTTCAGGCCCTCAGATAATTTTTCATGGTTTTAAGTGCATTTTTTTCCAGACGGCTGACCTGAGCCTGAGAAATTCCAATTTCTTCAGCAACCTCCATTTGTGTTTTTCCTTCATAGAAACGCATTTCAATTATGTGGCGTTCTCTTTTGTCAAGACGATGCATGGCTTCACAGAGAGAAATTTTCTCCAGCCAGTGTTCCTCTTTGTTCTTTTTATCACTGATCTGATCCATAACATACAGTGTGTCACCGCCTTCGGAATAAACCGGTTCAAACAGACTGACCGGACTTTGGATTGCATCGAGGGCATAAACGATCATTTCTTTTTCGATTCCGATCTCATCAGCAATTTCAGTAAGTGTGGGTTCCCTTAAATTCTTTTTTGTCATATTTTCTTTTGCATAAATGGTTTTGTAAGCGATGTCCCGAAGAGAGCGGCTGACACGTATGCTGTTGTAATCACGAAGATAACGCCGGATCTCGCCAATGATCATGGGAACTGCATATGTCGAAAATTTGACATTTAATGTGTCGTCAAAGTTGTCGACCGCTTTCATGAGCCCAATGCAGCCAATCTGAAAAAGGTCATCAGCATTTTCATTACTGTTTTGAAAACGTTTGATGACACTTAATACGAGCCGGAGATTTCCTTTAATATATTGTTCACGTGCATAAAGATCTCCTTTTTTAATTTTCTGAAAAAGTTCTTTCTTCTCCTCCGGTTTCAAAACAGGAAGACGGGATGTATTTACTCCACAGATTTCTACTTTATTAAGTGCCATCAAAAGATCCTCCTCATTTCATTTAGTACTAAAAATGATTCTCAGAGAGGAGAGGAAATATACTTGTTCAGAAAAAATATTATAATTAATACTCCTTGACAATGTCAGAAAAGGTGGTCTTTATGAAAACATTTTTCTTCTTTGATTTCAACCAGGATAATATCCTCACCGATCTGGCAGATACAGTTCCATGGAATGATGTATTCACTTTCTCCGCCTGGCATAAAACAGAATCTTCTCGGACCTGGTACGACAAGGGCAGTGATTTTGCCGGTTCCTTTATCAAATTCAAGGTCTATCGGACAGCCGAGACTGCGGCAGGTGCAGGTATTAATGATTTCTTTTTGTCTGAGTTCACATAGTCTCATAGATTTACCGTTTTTATGAGAATATATGTAAAATTTATCTGAAATATACAGGGCATTTCTTGACATTGTTCGAAAAAATAAAGTATAATTGTATACAAAAAAGGGGAAAGAGAGGAAGATACTGTGAGATGTCCGTTTTGTAATCAGGATAACAGCAAGGTTGTAGATTCCAGACCTGTAGAAGATACGAATTCTATCAGGAGACGGCGAATGTGTGAATCCTGCGGAAAAAGATTTACGACATACGAAAAAGTTGAGACAATTCCATTAAGCGTCATTAAAAAGGATCAGACACGCGAACAGTATGACCGTTCCAAGATACAGGACGGAATTCTTCGTGCATGTTATAAGAGGCCTATTCCGGTCGAAAAGATAGAAGCGTTGATGGATTCGATAGAGGGAGATATCTTTGATACAGCAGATAAAGAAATCTCCAGTACGCGTATTGGTGAAATCGTAATGGAACATCTGAAAGATCTTGATGCCGTAGCATATGTCAGGTTTGCTTCTGTATACCGGGAATTTAAAGATGTGAGTACATTTATGGATGAACTAAAAAAATTTATGGAACCTTAAAAAGAAGCTTGTTTACAGACCTATTACATAAAAAAGCGTTCCGGACAGTATCCGGAGCGCTTTTTTTATTAATATATGATATCTGTAGTGTTCAGGAAATCAAACAATGCCCTGAGCCATCATAGCGTCTACAACTTTTTCGAAACCTGCAATGTTTGCACCAACAACGAAGTTATCTTTGAGATCATAACGTTTAGAAGCATCATCGATCTTATTGTAGATATCTTTCATAATCTGATGAAGTTTAGCATCCACTTCTTCTGATGTCCAGGAAAGTCTCTGAGAGTTCTGGCTCATTTCCAGTGCGGAAGTAGCAACACCACCGGCATTTGCTGCTTTACCTGGCAGGAAGAGAATTCCATTTTCCATAGCGAAGTCGGTTGCTTCTCTTGTAGTAGGCATGTTAGCACCTTCTGCAATATATTTGCATCCGTTTGCAACAAGAGTTTTTACACCATCGACATCAAGCTCGTTCTGAGTAGCACATGGGAGATAAACATCACATTTGATGTTCCAGATTCCAACACCTTCTGTGTAAGTAGCACCTTCAACACGGTCAGCATACTCTTTGATACGTCCACGTTTAACTTCTTTGATATCTTTGACAATGTCAAGGTTGATTCCGTTTGGATCATGGATGTATCCATTGGAGTCACACATTGCAACAACCTTTGCACCAAGCTGTGTAGCTTTTTCTACTGCATAGATTGCAACGTTACCGGAACCTGTTACAACAATTGTCTTTCCTTTAATAGAATCATTGTGAGAATTGAGCAGTTCATTAAGGATATAAACCAGACCGTATCCAGTAGCCTGTGTACGGACAAGAGAACCGCCATAAGTAAGTCCTTTACCTGTCAGAACTCCTTCGTAGAGGTCGCGAACACGTTTGTACTGTCCGAACAGATAACCGATCTCACGTCCGCCTACACCGATATCACCAGCCGGTACGTCAGTGTCAGCACCGATATATTTACAAAGCTCTGTCATAAAGCTCTGGCAGAATGCCATAACTTCTCTGTCAGATTTTCCTTTAGGATCGAAGTTGGAACCACCTTTGCCGCCACCGATCGGAAGACCTGTGAGGGAATTTTTGAAAATCTGTTCGAAACCGAGGAATTTGAGAATGCTCTGGTTTACAGACGGATGGAAACGAAGGCCTCCCTTGTAAGGTCCGATAGCACTGTTGAACTGTACACGGTAACCTTTGTTAACCTGTACTTTACCGTTATCGTCAACCCACGGAACGCGGAAAGAGATGATTCTTTCCGGCTCTACCAGACGTTCCAGAATGGAAAGACTGCGATATTTTTCTTCGTTTTTTTCAATAACAACCTTCAGAGAATCAAGAACTTCTTTGACTGCCTGGTGGAATTCTGGTTCACCAGGGTTCTGAGCAACGACTCTTTCATAAATTTCTTCTGTGTAAGACATGTTGATTTCCTCCTCATTTGTTTTCTGAATCATGTCTATCTGTGTAAGACATTTGTCCGAGAACTATTATACACGAAAGTGGTAAAGTTGAAAAGGGCATCATGAAAATTTTTTAAAAAAATTATTTTTGGAGACGCTGATAAACTTTGATGATATGAGACACGGAGAATTTTACCTTGCGAAATTGGACTGAATATGAGATTATATCAGATGAGATGACTCCCATCTTTGCAGATGGTGAGTAATTGAGTGAACAGTAACAAAAATTCACGGAGAGGAGTGAAAAAATGAGAACATTTGAAAAATCAACAAAGCTCGATAATGTACTGTATGATGTGAGAGGACCGGTGGTTGATGAGGCGGCCAGAATGGAAGAGGAAGGCAAGGAGATTCTGAAACTTAATATCGGAAATCCGTATCCGTTTGGGTTTTCAGCTCCTCAGGAAGTAATTCTGGATATGCTCAGTAATATTCGTACATCGCAGGGATATTCTGATTCAAAAGGAATTTTTTCCGCACGTAAGGCTATCATGCAGTATGCACAGCTTCGTAATATTCCGAATGTTTCCATGAATGATATTTATACAGGAAATGGCGTAAGTGAACTGATCAATCTCTGTATGCAGGCACTTCTGGATAATGGTGATGAGATCCTGATCCCGGCACCGGATTATCCGCTGTGGACGGCAACAGCAACACTTGCCGGCGGTAACGTGGTGCACTATATCTGTGACGAGCAGTCAGACTGGTATCCGGATATTGAAGATATTCGCAGCAAAATCACTGACAGGACAAAAGCAATTGTTATCATCAACCCGAACAACCCTACAGGAGCTGTGTATCCGAAAGAAATACTTGAGCAGATTGTTCAGATCGCAAGGGAAAATGAACTGATCATCTTTTCTGATGAGATTTATGACCGTCTGGTCATGGATGATTACAAACATACGTCAATTGCATCTCTGGCACCGGATGTATTCTGTGTTACATTCTCCGGACTTTCCAAATCACATATGATCGCAGGATTCCGTATTGGCTGGATGATCCTGAGTGGAGCCAAGGACAGAGCAAAAGGTTATATTGAAGGAATTAAGATGCTCTCTTCTATGAGACTCTGTTCTAATGTGCCGGCACAGTCTATCGTGCAGACAGCACTTGGAGGGTATCAGAGTGTTACAGAATATATCAAACCGGGCGGAAGAGTTTACGAACAGAGAGAATGTATTTATAATGCATTGAAAGATATTCCGGGAATTTCTGTAGTAAAGCCACATGCTGCCTTCTATATTTTCCCGAAAATTGATACAGAGAAATTTAATATCATGGATGATGAGCAGTTTGCACTTGATTTTCTGCATGAAAAACAGGTACTGATTGTTCCTGGTAAAGGTTTTAACTGGATGAATCCGGATCATTTCAGAATTGTATATCTTCCAAATATAAGACAGCTTGATAAATCCATGGAAAAACTCAAAGAATTCTTAAGTACTTATCGTCAGAGATAACTAGACGCAACTGATAAGAGATGTTATACTAATCTCAATAGATAAGTGTTTGAATTGAGGAGGGCCTGCGGGAAAAAGAAAACAAATTGAAATTGAAAGGAGAATCATGCATGGCAGGATTTAATACAAAAGTAACACCGGAAATTGAAAATCTGACACAAAAATGCGTAGAGCATTCCAGTATGGATGTGTCACTTTATGGAAAGTACGATGTAAAAAGAGGTCTTAGAGATATTAATGGTAAAGGTGTTCTTGCCGGTCTTACGCAGATTTCTAACGTACAGGCAGTCAAAGTGGTTGATGGCAAAGAAGTACCGTGTGCAGGAAGTCTTTACTACAGGGGATATAATATCAAGGATCTGACAGCGGGTTTTGTGAATGATAACCGTTTTGGATTCGAAGAGACGACCTACCTTCTTTTGTTCGGCAAACTCCCAAATGCAGAAGAACTTGCCAATTTCAAGACCTTGCTGGCAGAGCAGCGGTCATTACCGCGAAATTTTGTGAGAGATGTCATTATGAAAGCACCGGGACGCGACATTATGAATGCTCTTTCCAGAAGTGTGCTTACTTTATATTCATATGATAACAATCCGGATGATATCTCACTTCCAAACGTGCTGAGACAATGCCTGAATCTGATCAGTGTATTTCCGCTTCTGTCCGTATATGGTTATCAGGCGTATAATCATTATGTAAAAGGAAAGAGCCTTTATATCCATAATCCGAAGAAAGAGCTTTCTACAGCAGAAAACATTCTTCGTGTATTGAGACCGGACAAGAAATATACAGATCTGGAAGCAAAAATCCTTGACCTTGCACTGATTCTTCATATGGAACACGGCGGTGGTAACAACTCGACATTTACTACACATGTTGTCTCTTCTTCAGGAACAGATACATATTCTGCAATTGCCGCAGCACTTGGTTCTCTGAAGGGACCGAAGCATGGTGGTGCAAACATCAAAGTTATCCAGATGTTCCAGGATATGAAGAAAGAGGTTCATGACTGGGAAGATCAGGATGAAGTACGCTCGTATCTTAAAAAACTCCTTCATAAAGAAGCCTTTGACAGAAGAGGCCTTATTTATGGTATGGGACATGCAATTTATTCTGTATCGGATCCGAGAGCGGAGGTTCTTAAAGGATTTGTTGAGAGTCTTGCAAAAGAAAAAGGACGTATGAAAGATTATCGTCTTTATTCTATGGTTGAATGGATGGCTCCTCAGGTTATTGCCGAAGAACGCCGTATTTACAAAGGTGTCAGTGCCAATGTTGACTTTTACAGTGGATTTGTTTACAGCATGCTGGATCTTCCGCTTGAACTCTATACACCGATGTTTGCAGTTGCACGTATCGTTGGATGGAGTGCACACCGTATGGAAGAGCTGATCAATACTGACAAGATCATTCGTCCGGCTTATAAGAATGTTCTGCCTGAGGCAGAATATCTTCCTCTCAGCGAAAGATAAGAATGCTGTTGAGGGAAAAATCAGACAGAGGAGAACGTAATGTTTCGATGTTTTTTTCCAGATGAGTATCTGGATTCTGCGTATGATATAGATTATGACCGCCTTTATCGTGAAGGATACAGGGGACTGATCTATGACATAGATAACACGCTTGTGCCGCATGGGGCTCCGGCAGATGAGCGTGCGATTGCACTTTTCAGACATTTAAGGGAACTTGGCTTCAGCTATTGTCTGTTGTCAAATAATCAGATTGAACGAGTTTCTTCATTCGCAGATGCAATTGATGCACAGTTTATTGAGAATGCACATAAACCATCTGTGCGCAATTATAAGAAAGCGATGGAACTTCTTGAGACAAATACAGGAAATACCATTTTTATAGGGGATCAGTTGTTTACCGATGTTTATGGCGCTAAAAGGAGCGGGATCCGTAACATTCTGGTGAAACCGATCCATCCCAAAGAAGAAATCCAGATTGTGTTAAAACGTTATCTGGAAAAAATAGTATTACATTTTTACAAAAAGGAGGAGGGGATTTCATGAACCACGTGGTGATCATCGGGTTTATGGGCTCAGGAAAAACGAGAGTTGGAAAACAGCTTTCCAAAGATCTAGGATTACCATTTATTGATTTGGAGAAAATTATTACAAAGAGGATGAATCTTTCAGCAAGAGAGATTTTTGAAAGATTCGGAGAACCGTATTATCGTGCATTGGAAACACTGGTGCTCAAACAATTGATCCAGGATCAGGAACGAAAAGTAATTTCTCTTGGAGCGGGTCTTCCGCTGCAGGAACAGAATGAGAAGTATCTCAGAGAGCTTGGAACAGTTGTTTATCTGAAGGGATCGCTGGCTACATTGAAAAAGCGTCTAGAGGGATCAAGAAAAGATCCGATGCTTGATGGCGAAGACAGAGATGACAAAATTAAAAAGCTTCTGAAACAGAGAGATCCTGTATATCAGAAGTTCGCAGACATTCAGGTTACGACAGGAGAAGTACCATTTGAGGAATTAATTAAAGAAATTGAAGAAAAATTGTCTGCTTATGAAAAAAAGTAGTTGAAAAAACTTCGTGTATATTATAGAATAACTGATAGTGAACGCAAAAGAAGGAGGATATTAAAATGATTTCTGCAGGTGATTTCAGAAACGGTGTCACAATTGAAATTGAAGGAAACGTATGTCAGATCGTTGAGTTCCAGCATGTAAAACCTGGAAAGGGCGCTGCATTCGTAAGAACAAAATATAAAAACATTATTACAGGATCTGTACTGGAAAAATCTTTCCGTCCTACAGAGAAATTCCCACAGGCTCGTATTGATCGCGTGGATATGAGTTATCTGTACAATGATGGAGATCTTTACAACTTCATGAATACTGAAACTTATGATCAGGTTGCACTTACAAAAGAGCAGGTTGGAGATTCTCTTAAATTTGTTAAAGAGAATGAAGTTGTTAAAGTTTGCTCCTGGAACGGTAACGTATATGCTATCGAGCCACCTCTGTTTGTAGAACTTGAAGTTATCGAAACAGAACCAGGATTTGCCGGAAATACAGCACAGGGTGCTACAAAACCTGCAACTGTTGAAACAGGTGCTCAGGTTATGGTTCCGCTGTTTGTAAACCAGGGAGATAAACTGAAAATCGATACAAGAACAGGCGAATATCTGTCTCGTGTATAATTTATAAGAAAAAAATAGTTGTTGTTTAAGTAGAGAACAGCAACTGATGAGATACCACCGGAGAGATTCGGTGGTATTTTTGTATAACAGAATATTATTTTTAAAATGTGGAGTAGTTTTGGTTGTACTAAAAGGAGATAGAATAATGGAATACAGAATACTTGGAAAAACAGGACTGAAAATTTCACGTATGGGTTTTGGCGGAATTCCGATTCAGAAAATCGATGAGGAGGGAACGAGAAAGCTTTTTCACGAGATGGCAGAAAAGGGAATTAATTATATTGATTCTGCAAGAGGATATACCGTCAGTGAAAAGTATATTGGATATGCATTGGAAGGAATCCGTGATAAATTTATTCTTGCAACTAAATCTATGGCAAGAACAAAAGAAGCCATGGCTGCAGACATTGAGACAAGTCTTGGAAATTTCCATACAGATTATATTGATCTGTATCAGGTACATAATCCGAGCATGGAACAGCTGGATCAGGTAATTGGTGAAGGTGGTGCACTGGAAGCACTTATGGAGGCTAAGGAAGCAGGAAAAATTGGGCATATCGGACTTACTGCACATTCCACAGCTGTATTTGAACGTGCTTTGAATCTGGACTGGGTTGAAACAATTATGTTTCCTTATAATATTGTAGAGCAGCAGGGCGCAGAACTGATCCATAAATGTGCAGAGAAGAATATTGGATTTATTGATATGAAACCTCTTGCCGGTGGTGCAATTGAAGATGGCACACTGGCATTGCGTTATGTCTGTTCAAATCCGGATGTAACAGTTGTAATTCCAGGAATGGCTGAGATTCATGAATTGGATGAAAATATGGCAGCATGTTCTGATACAACTCCGCTTACAGAAGAAGAACTCAATAAGATGAATAAGGTTCGCGAACAGCTGGGAAATGATTTCTGCCGTCGCTGTAACTATTGTGCCCCATGTACTGTTGGCATCAATATTCCAAGTGTATTCCTGTTTGCAGGATATCTGCAGAGATATGATCTGGCTGAGTGGGCTAAAGAGCGCTACAGTACACTTGCTGTAAAAGCTTCTGCCTGCATTGAATGTGGGAAATGTGAACCTCGATGTCCATATCATCTGCCTATCAGGGAAAAACTGAAACAATGTGCCCGTGATATGGGAGAATAACGAGGCATTTTTGAACTGTCGTGTCAAAAATTGACATTAATAAAAGATTTGTATAAAAAACTGTCGTTTTTACGGCAGTTTTTTGTACTTTATTTGACTTGTTGAGCTGAAATAGGGTGTGCTATAATAAATTTCGGTCTGTTGCCAGAGAAAATGAAAGGACAATGGCCAGATTTTGATATGGGAGGCGAATAGCGTGAAATATTTGAGACAGTTTGGAATCATTCTTGGTGTGACATGTGCGGGAGAAATTATGAAGTATTTCATCCCACTTCCGATACCAGGCAGTATTTATGGATTGATTCTGATGTTCCTGCTTCTTCTTATGCGAGTGATAAAAGTAGAGCACGTAAAAGAAACGGGAGAGTTTTTAATAGAAATCATGCCACTTATGTTTATTCCGGCAGGGGTTGGCCTGGTTACTTCATGGAACCAGCTTCAGTCTTTTCTGGTGCCGCTTCTTGTCATTACAGTAGTGTCTACTTTTGTAGTCATGATTGTGACAGGAAAAGTGACAGATTTCTTAATTTCAAAAAGAGGAGAGAAGAAGTGATATGGATAATCTGATATTAAGTTCTGCAACAGTAGGCATTGTGATAAGTCTTTTGGCGTATGAGATTGGCCTGGCAGCACAGCGTAAATGGAAGCTGGCAGTTCTGAATCCACTTCTGATTTCTATTGTACTGGTGATTGTATTTTTGGTGCTGTTTCATGTAGACTATGAAAGCTATAACATGAGTGCAAAATATTTAAGTTATCTACTGACACCGGCAACTGTATGTCTGGCAATTCCGTTGTATCTGCAGCTTGATCTGCTGAAAAAAAATATTCTGGCAATTCTGGGAGGAGTACTTTCCGGTGTGCTGGCAAGCCTTGGTTCTGTATTGGTCATGTCTGTGCTGTTTGGGCTGGATCACAAGGAATATGTGACGATGCTTCCAAAATCAATTACAACAGCAATTGGCATGGGGGTTTCGGAAGAACTGGGAGGCTATGTAACAATATCGGTTGCTGTGATCATCATTACAGGTGTACTTGGAAATATGTCCGCAGAATTTATATGTAAACTTTTCCGTATTAAGAGTCCGATTTCCAGAGGACTTGCAATCGGTACAGCATCTCATGCGGTAGGAACTGCAAGGGCAATGGAACTTGGTGAAGTAGAAGGAGCTATGAGCAGTCTGGCTATTGTTGTATGTGGTCTCTGCACTGTTATTGGTGCATCTGTTTTTTCTTATATCTGGTAAAGTATCTGTAACTTTAATATTAAAATAGACATACAAAAGTTGACGATTCATCCTGAAACCACGGATGGTCGTCAACTTTTTTTAATAAGATAAAAGAGTTATAAGTATCTCTCTTGCAACTGGCTGTCATACATTCGCTTAGACCCTATAGTTTTGCGTCACCGGATTTCCCCGGCTATGCCTTTTTTTAAAATAGATATAGTCTTTTATTGCATAAACGATAATATGCACTATTATATATTTGGATTCTTTTCATTTACTATTTAGCATTCATACTGAGCTGCGGTTCCTGATTACTTAACATTCCCATTTTAATAAGTAAAGAAATGGCGTCCCCCATTCCTGCCACATAAGACATGTCTGCATATCGTTCATCTCTTGATTCCAGACATGCAATATAGTCATCAACGACTCTTCGCATTACATAGGGAATTTTCAGACTGCTGTAACGTTCTTCCAGATAATCAAGATCTCCGTTATCCTGCTGAATATACTTGTCTGAATCAAATATTTTTTGTCTCCTTTCTCCCATCATTTTTTCGATGTAGCTTGCAATTACAACTTCGTTTTTGTTTTCCAATGTTTAATCCTCCGTTTGTGCAATAACTATAGGTTTCGTCATTATTCTATAATTAGGAACAATGTATCGTCAACATAATTCGTCAGACAATTTCTTAGATTTTTCGACAAAACAGACGATGCTTTTGTATGTTTTTATCTGATTTTCACTGCATTTCCAAAGATTTTTGTGTGTTTTGTTTTTTGATAACATGCTGTCATTTTTTGACAAGAAAATTCTTTACATTTTTACTGTTTTCGAATAATATTGTATGTATATGCATATCAAGAAATGAATAAATATGCATTTTAGCAGAAGGGAGAGAAACTTATGACAACATCACACATCTGTATCATGATTGCGATTATCGTTTATCTGGGTGCAATGCTTTATGTCGGCTATCTCTGTTCCAAGAAAAATAATGATACATCTGATTTTTATCTGGGTGGACGAAAACTTGGACCATTGGTTACGGCAATGAGTGCAGAAGCTTCTGATATGAGCAGCTGGCTTTTAATGGGTCTTCCGGGACTGGCTTATCTGTCAGGAATTGCGGACGCCGGATGGACTGCAATCGGACTTGCGATTGGAACTTACCTGAACTGGAAGATTGTTGCGAAAAGAATTCGTCTTTATACTCATGTTGCAGGCAATTCAATTACACTTCCGTCATTCTTCAGCAATCGTTTCAGAGACAACAGACATTTATTGCAGTCGATCGGAGCAATCTTTATCGTTATCTTCTTTATTCCATACACTGCATCTGGATTTGCTGCCTGCGGCAAACTTTTTTCCAGCCTTTTTGGAGTGAAGTATCTTACCGCGATGATAATCAGTGCATTGGTTATTGTTGCATATACGACTCTGGGAGGATTTCTTGCAGCCTCAACTACTGATTTTATCCAGAGTATTATCATGTCAATTGCACTGATCATTGTATTCTGTTTTGGTGTATCTGTGGCAGGCGGTCCTTCCGCAGTTATTGACCATGCAAAATCACTGCCGGGTTATCTTACTATGATGACAACCTATGATCCGGTAAGTGGAACAGAATCAGCTTATCCATTTATTAACATTGTATCTATGTTGGCCTGGGGATTAGGATATTTTGGAATGCCGCATATTCTTCTTCGCTTTATGGCAATTGAAGATGAAAAGAAGCTTTCTTTATCAAGAAGAGTTGCTACCACATGGGTTGTTATTTCGCTTGCTGTAGCAGTTTTGATTGGTGTGATCGGTCTTGGAATGACAGAGGCAGGTAAACTTGAGATGCTTCAGGGAACGAATTCTGAAACGATTATTGTTAAGATAGCAGATCTTCTGAGCAGATATGGTATTCTTCCGGCACTTCTTGGCGGAATAATTCTGGCAGGTATTCTGGCTTCAACGATGTCAACTGCAGATTCACAGCTTCTGGCTGCATCCTCAGCAGTATCTTCTGACCTTCTTGGCAGTATTCTGAAAAAGAAAGCAGATAAGAAAAAGAGTATGGTGGCAGACCGTGTTACCTTGCTTCTGATTGCAGTTGTGGCTGTTATCATTGCACGTAATCCGGACAGTTCAGTATTTAATATTGTATCCTTTGCATGGGCTGGATTCGGAGCTGTATTTGGACCGGTCGTATTGTTTGCACTGTTCTGGAAACGTACGAACTGGCAGGGAGCACTGGCAGGAATGGTTTCCGGTGGCGTTATGGTATTTGTTTGGAAATATCTTGTTCGTCCGAATGTATCTTTTCTGAATTTTTATGAACTGCTTCCGGCATTTCTGATATCCTGTGTTATGATCATCCTGGTTAGTCTTGCAACCAAGGCTCCATCCAAAGAGATTGCGGATGAATTTGAACTGGTTCAGAAGAAGATGGCCGAGTAAAAAGTATATCTATATAATCATAAGAACAAAATAAAAATGTGAAGCCTTGATAATTTAGTAATAGGCTTCACATTTTTTATGTAATAGGTACAATGATTATGCTGTTTGAGATTTAAGTTCTGCAATATCTTTTTGCATATCACTGTACATTTTCAGAAGTAAAGAAGTGTTATCATTTTCGAGTTTGGCAATCCGGTAGTATTGCTGGATCTCATTTATGCTCTTTTGTAGTTTTTGGAAATCTGTTTTTGTATGTTCCTGTACCCGGTCTAATTCATTAAGAATTAAATTCTCTGAATGTGAGATACGCTTATCAACTTCCTGAAGGATACTTTCCCTCAACTGTAGAGAACGTTCATTCATGCGTTCATTCATGATAAGAGACATGTTCTGCTCGGACCTGGAGATACGTTCATCCATGATAAGAGACATGTTCTGTTCGGATTTGGAGATACGTTCACCCATGATAAGAGACATGTTCTGTTCAGATTTGGAGATACGTTCATCCATTTTCTGTGACATATTATTTTCTGATTGACCGACGATTTCGGTTATCATGGTTTTGAGGATTTCTATATCTTTCTGCTCTAACATTCTTGTTCCTTTCTTTAAATTATAGATCCAATTTTGTATAAGTATTGTATCATGCCAAAAATGTGAAGTCTATTATTAAATTATCATGGTTCATGGGTAATTATGGGAATGTGTTAGTGAATATAGAAAAAAATGAATGATAAAGAAAAATGGCCAGATAAAACGGGAGACCAGAACGGGCAGTTCTGGACTCGCTGATTCTACTGGACTTTTTAAGATGTTCCAAAATGGACCTGAGGGGAATCGAACCCCTGTCCGAAAGCCTATCCCTTGCGGTATCTCCCATCACAGTCGCTGATTTGACATTCCCTCCGCGGTACGCCCACCGACAGGCTTACCACTTCAGTAGCTTCATAATACATCTACCGGGGCAAAGCTTACCCGGCAAGGTTTCTCACATAGTCGACGCCAGGTTCCTGATGTGTGAGTGCATCAGGGCTGACGAGCAGCGCTTAGGCTGCTAACGCGTACTGTTCGTCTGCGTTTATATTTAGTTTCCCGGTTGATGCG
The DNA here is from genome assembly GCF_934372025.1 of uncultured Blautia sp. Taxonomy (GTDB): domain Bacteria; phylum Bacillota; class Clostridia; order Lachnospirales; family Lachnospiraceae; genus Blautia_A. The sequence goes on along the minus strand of NZ_CAKROJ010000003.1, from coordinate 88,218 downwards.
CAGTCCAGGAGTCTGCGGATGGCTGCCCCAACTTCAAAGCCCCCGTCGAAACCAGTACAAGCCCTGATCAGGTATAAGAGAAATTCTCTGATTACTGGTGAACAGACGTAGTCTTTGTTTTTGACTGTATACAATTATATGAAATAAAATGCCGTGTTGTCAAGTGAAGAGTGGATTTTTATTAAGAAAAATTCTTGACAGAATAAGTTAGCAGATGTAAACTAACGATAGACAAAACGAACCGTAGTTATACATAACAAATCGGGACGTATCAGGCGCAGCGGATCAGGAGGAAAGAAAATGGGAGCATTGAGAGAGAATAGTCATAATTACAGAGAAGATCCTGTTGGGGAATCCATCCGTGATCAACAATATCAGAGAACCAGTATGAAACGGAATGTTATTATGGACAGGCTTCGTAAAGAAGGCTGCAGAATTACAAAGCAGAGAAAAATAATACTTGATATTATTCTTCAGGAAGAATGTACCTGCTGCAAAGAAATTTATTATTATGCAGTTAAAAAGGACCCAACAATTGGAATGGCAACTATTTACAGAATGATAAACCTTCTCGAAGAAACAGGAGTGTTAAAAAGAAAAAGTGCTTATCATTTTCGCGACGAACATGCGCATGCTGTGGTTTGCAGTGTACAGTTGGATGATCAGACAAGTGTTTTACTTGATAATGAGAAGCTTCATAAGATTATTGAAAAGGGAATGGAATCCTGCGGGTATCTCAAATCGAGAAGGGTGCGGAAAATAATGGTAGACTCTGGTAATTGATTATTTTTATCAATAAAAGCAAAGGCTTATAGCACTAATGAGAATATTTCTCAGCAATACAGGTTAGTCTGGACTTTTGATTTAAGGATTCTATAATAAACGTAATATCAGAAAAGATAAAAAATGATATACAGGAGGCAATTACTATGATCAAACTTGATAAAAAACACAGCAGCCTATTTGCAGCAGGAGTATTATTTGGAACAGCAGGGATCAAACTTCTTTCCAGCAAAGACGCAAAAAAAGTTTACACAAACTGTACAGCAGCAGTTCTCAGAGCAAAAGACTGTGTGATGAAGACTGTATCAAAGGTACAGGAAAATGCAGAAGATATTTATGCGGAAGCACAGCAGATCAATGAAGATCGTGCAGCAGCTGAAGAAACATTTGAAGATACTGCTGAAGAGGAAGCATTAAAAGAAACAGAAGAAACTGCAGCAGAAGAGGAATAAGAAAAGAGCACCTGCGGTGATAAGCCAGCAGGTGTTCTTTCATTAGGGTGATGACAATATGAAATTTAAAATAGAACATGAGATAAGAGGCAGAGTCAGACTTCATATCTGTCAGAAACGTATGACATATATGCAGGCAGATCAGATGGAGTATTTCCTGAATCAATTGGATGGCGTGATATCTGTAAAAGTAATGGAAAGAACTCAGAATGTAGTTATTTGCTTTGCTGAGAATAGAGAAGCAATACTAAAAGCTGTGCAAAATTTTGCCTACGACAAAGTAGAAGTCCCGGACAGCTATCTTCAGAATTCAGGGAGAGAGATGAATGGAGAATACTGGGAAAAAATGATGAATCATGTCTTGCTTCATTATGGGAAGAAGATTTTTCTTCCACTTCCGGTAAGAACTGTGCTGACAGTACTGAATTCCGTGAAATATATATGGAAAGGAGTTCGGACTCTTGCGAAATGCAGAATTGAAGTTCCGGTACTGGATGCAACAGCAATCGGAGTATCCATTCTGAGAGGTGATTTCAATACAGCCTCATCAGTTATGTTCCTTCTTGGATTTGGAGAGATTCTGGAGGACTGGACTCATAAAAAATCTGTGGGTGATCTTGCAAGAAGCATGTCTCTGAATGTGAATAAGGTATGGCTGATATCAAATGATTCGGAAATACTTGTTAATGCAGATCAGATAATGCCTGGTGACTGCGTACGTATTCATATGGGAACGGTTATTCCGTTTGATGGTATTGTTACAGATGGTGAGGCGATGGTGAATGAGGCTTCTCTTACGGGAGAGTCCATGCCAGTCACGAAACACAAAGAAAATCATGTCTATGCCGGAACTGTTATGGAAGAAGGAGAGCTGACAATTCGTGTCAAAGAAACTTCTGGTTCGAGTAAGTACGAAAAAATTGTCACAATGATTGAAGAAACTGAGAAACTGAAATCTGCAGTGGAGAGTAAGGCAGAACATCTTGCTGACAGACTGGTTCCTTACACACTTGCAGGTACTGTTCTTACATATGCGCTGACGCGGAATGTGACAAAAGCGCTGTCAATTCTTATGGTTGATTTTTCCTGCGCTTTGAAGCTTGCAATGCCTATTTCCGTTCTTGCGGCGATTCGTGAGGCAAATGCCAGCCATATCACTGTAAAGGGCGGAAAATTTCTTGAAGCAGTGGCAGAGGCGGATACGGTTGTATTTGATAAAACAGGTACATTAACAAAAGCACAGCCGACAGTTGCAGATGTTATTTCTTTTAATGATGACTCAAAAGACAATCTTCTCAGACTGGCTGCATGTATGGAAGAACACTTTCCTCATTCTATGGCGAAAGCAGTCATGGATGCGGCAAAAGAACGTGGGCTTACGCATGAAGAGATGCATTCAAAAGTAGAATATATTGTGGCACATGGAATTTCCACAACAGTAGATGGAAGAAAAACAATTATAGGCAGTTATCATTTTGTTTTTGAAGATGAAAAATGCACGATTCCAGAGGGCAAAGAAGAGTTGTTTAAGAATCTTCCAGAAGAATATTCGCACCTGTATCTTGGTATTGAAGGGGAACTTGCAGCCGTGATCTGCATTGAGGATCCACTTCGCCCGGAAGCACCGGATGTGATAAAAGCACTTCGAAAGGCCGGTTTTAGACAGATTGTCATGATGACTGGAGACAGTGAGCGAACGGCAAGAGCAATCGCGGCAAAAGTTGGTGTTGACAAATATTATTCAGAAGTACTTCCGGAAGACAAGGCGAAATTTGTAGAAGAAGCGAAATCTCAGGGGCACAGGGTCCTGATGGTTGGAGATGGAATCAATGATTCACCAGCGCTTTCTGCAGCAGATGTCGGTATTGCAATCAATGATGGTGCTGAACTTGCGCGAGAAATAGCAGATATCACAATTGGAGCAGATGATCTCAATGTCATGGTGATTCTGAAAGAAATCAGTAATGGACTTATGGTAAAGATACATAATAATTACCGAAGAATTGTGACGATCAATGGTAGCCTGATCGCTCTTGGTGTGGCAGGGGTAATTCAACCGACAACTTCCGCGCTGCTTCATAATACTTCAACACTTTTAATAGGTATGGAGTCCATGAAATCTATACGATAAATATTTGAGTCCAAAAAAGAAAGTTAACCATGAAAAACTCTTGACAGGATGCAAAAAGTATTGTACTATCATATTAGTTAGAAATAACTAACCAACATATATTTACGGGTATGGCAGCATATCCGTAAATTTTAAATCATAAGTTAGACACAACTAATCAACAGGAGAACTGAAAATGCTGGAAGCGGAAATCATAGCACACTGTGCACCTACACTGGCGGGAATCAAGACTGCAAATATGTTTATGTACACACCTGAGAACCACGAAAAATTTTGCAAGGAAATTGATGAAGAAAACAGAATACTGAACAGTAAGGGTGTTTTTGTGGAGGTGCTCAGAACGAGTGAGAAAAAAGCTCTTGTTTATGTATATCGTAAAAAGAAACTAGAGTATGATCTTAAACGTGAGGGTGCCTGTGCTTTGCTGGAAAACTGTGGCTATGAATGCCAGGCTGCGGACTGCTGTCTCAGAAAACTGCAGGAACGTTTTTTTGAGAATGATTGTTTTCCGCATGAAGTAGGGCTTTTTCTAGGGTATCCGCTTGATGATGTGAATGGCTTTATTGAACAGAAAGGCAAAAATTATAAATGTTGTGGTATCTGGAAAGTATATGGGGATGAAGAACAGACACAGGCGCTTTTCAGGAAACTGAAGAAATGTTCGGAAATCTATAGACGATTGTTTGCAAATGGACGATCAATTCTTCAGCTTACTGTTGCAGCATAATAAGAAAGGACATGGTAAAAGATGAGTAAAGTAGCAGTAGTATACTGGAGTTCAACAGGAAACACAGAAGCAATGGCTAACGCAGTGGCTGAAGGTGCAAAAGCAGCCGGAGCAGAGGTCACAACTTTTGAAACATCTGATTTTTCAGCAGATAAAGTAGATGAATTTGATGCAATTGCATTTGGTTGCCCTGCAATGGGTGATGAAGTTCTGGAGGAAGATGAATTTGAACCAATGTTCAGTGCCTGCGAAGATAAACTTTCCGGCAAAAAAACAGGTCTTTTTGGATCATATGGCTGGGGAGACGGTGAATGGATGCATAACTGGGAAGAAAAATGCAAAGAAGATGGAGCTGTTCTTGTTGCAGATGGTGTGATCTGCCAGGATGAACCTGATGATGAGGCAACAGAAAGCTGCAGAGCACTTGGTAAAGCACTTGCATAAAAATAAAACATGACCGGAGCCCATTAAAAGGGCTCCGCTTTTTTGACAACAGAGAAAAATTTCTGCCATCCGTTCACAAAACCTACATAAATTTCTGGTAAGCTAAAAAACAAATAAAAAATTAAAAGCAGATGATAGATGGAGGTATGAATAATGGAGACTCCCAAAATTCTTGTAGTAGATGATGAAAGCCGCATGCGTAAGCTTGTGAAGGATTTTCTTGAAAAGAAAAACTTTCGTGTACTGGAAGCTGGAGATGGCGAAGAGGCAATGGACATTTTCTACGAAGAAAAAGATATAGCATTGCTGATCCTGGATGTTATGATGCCGAAGATGGATGGATGGGAAGTGTGCCGCGAAATCCGCAAGAACTCAAAGGTTCCAATCATTATGCTGACGGCCAGAGGTGATGAGCGTGATGAACTTCTTGGATTTGATCTCGGTGTGGATGAGTATATTTCCAAACCGTTCAGTCCGAAAATCCTGGTAGCAAGAGTAGAAGCAATTCTTCGAAGAACCGGACAGGATACAGGCAATGATGTGCTTTCTGCGGGCGGTATTGTAATCGACAAATCGGCACATCAGGCAAGTGTGGATGGAAAACCGATGGAACTGAGTTTTAAAGAATTTGAACTTCTTACCTATTTCCTTGAAAATCAGGGAATTGCACTTTCCAGAGAAAAAATCCTGAACTCTGTATGGAATTACGATTATTTTGGAGACGCCCGTACAATTGATACGCATGTTAAAAAACTGAGAAGCAAAATGGGCGACAAAGGTGAGTATATCAAGACAGTCTGGGGAATGGGTTATAAGTTTGAGGTAGATGAAGCATGAAAATGCCACATATATCTGGCAAAAAAACCAGAAAAAAGAAATTTCATCCACTGAGACGACAGATTGAATTCTGGTTCATCGGTCTTCTCCTGCTTTCCATGGTGGTTACAACTTTGATCAATGGGCTCTTTCTGGAACACTATTATATCAGCAAGAAGACGGAAGTATTGCAGGAAGCTGTTGAAAATCTGGAGTCATTGGAAATGACAACGGATGATTCAGGAAAATATAATGCGGAGATTTCAGATGAGATGTTTAAAGACAGCTCAGAGAATAATCTCACATGGATCATCATTACTGCAGATGGGCAGACAGTATGTTCCGTTGGAAGTAATGAGGATCTTCTGGAAGCCAGGCTGGTAGGATATGCCTATGATCTGGATCAGAAGAAGGATAATCATGCTAAAATACTCCAGCAGAACGATAAGTATGTCATTCAGCAGGTCAGAGATCGCTTTGCAGGAATGGAATATGTAGAGAGCTGGGGAGAACTGGGAAATGATTGCTATTTCCTGATACGAACGCCGCTTGAGAGTATTCGTGAAAGTGTTTCTATATCCAATAAATTCTATTTTTATGTGGGTATTATGATCATTATTGTCAGTGGATTTGTGATCTGGTTTGTTACAAAACGAATCACACGTCCGATCAGTGAACTTACTCTTCTTTCCACTAAGATGAGTGATTTGAACTTTGAAGCAAAATATCAGAGCCAGGCGGGGAATGAAATTGATGAGTTGGGCGAAAACTTTAACCGGATGTCGGCACAGCTGGAAAAAACGATCTCTGAACTGAAATCAGCGAATAATGAGCTGCAGAAAGATATTGAGAATAAAGAACGTATCGATCAGATGCGTCAGGAATTTCTGAATAATGTATCTCATGAACTGAAGACACCGATCGCGCTGGTACAGGGTTATGCAGAAGGACTCAGGGAAAATATATCAGATGATCCGGAAAGTCGGGAGTTTTACTGCGATGTTATTATGGATGAAGCTGCAAAAATGAATAAACTGGTTCGAAATCTGCTGACCTTAAATCAACTTGAATCAGGAAGAGACGAAATGACAGTAGAGAGATTCGATATCGTCAGTCTGATCAGAGGCGTACTTCAGTCAATGGACATTATGATCCAGCAGAAAGAAGCAAAGGTCAGTTTCGAAGCAAAAGAACCTGTTTATGTATGGGCAGATGAATTTAAGATTGAAGAGGTTGTGACTAATTATACAAGTAATGCTCTGAATCATCTGGATGGTGACAAGGAGATAGAGATTCGCGTACTTGTGGAGACGGATCATGTCAAAATAACGGTATTTAATGCCGGAAAACCAATTCCTGAGAAAGATATTCCGAATCTTTGGAACAAGTTTTATAAGGTCGATAAGGCGAGAACCCGTGAGTATGGAGGAAGCGGAATCGGATTATCTATTGTCAAAGCAATCATGGAGGGACTTCATCAGGAATATGGAGTTCGAAATTATGATAATGGTGTCGAATTCTGGTTTACAGTAGACAGAAAGAATCAGTAAAAGAGCACAAATCAGTGACAGATGTAAAGAAATAGCTTTGCATCTGTCTTTTTTTGGGTTATACTGGAAGAATCAATGAAGACAGGATGTGAGAGACTATGATTGGATTAATCGACTATGACGCTGGTAATATTCGCAGCGTAGAAAAAGCATTTGCATACCTTGGAGAGAAAACGGTTGTTTCCAGAGATCCGGAGGTGCTTCTAAAGGCAGACAAGGTTGTTCTTCCCGGAGTTGGAAGCTTTGGTGAGGCAATGGAAAATCTGCACAGATATCATCTTGTTCCGGTGATCAGAGATATGGTCAGGAATAATACACCATTTCTTGGAATCTGTCTGGGACTTCAGCTTCTTTTTGAAAGCAGTGAGGAGACACCAGGAGTAGAGGGACTTGGGATTTTGAAGGGCAGGGTTCTCCGAATTCCGCCATCACCTGGTCTGAAAATTCCGCATATGGGATGGAATTCTCTGCATCTCCAGAATGAGGGAAGGCTGTTCCGTGGAATTCCGGAGGATACGTATGTCTACTTTGTACATTCTTATTATCTGCATGCAGAAGAACCGGAGATTGTCAAAGCAGTGACAGATTACAGTACTACAATCCATGCTTCAGTAGAAAAAGGAAATGTTTTTGCCTGCCAGTTCCATCCGGAAAAAAGTAGTAAGTATGGTCTGAAAATTTTGGAAAATTTTGCAAAAATCGAGAAGGAGGGTGACTGAGATGTTTACGAAAAGAATCATTCCCTGCCTCGATGTTAATAAAGGCCGGGTCGTTAAAGGTGTGAATTTTGTAGATCTGAAGGATGCAGGTGATCCGGTTGAGATTGCAAAGGCATATGATGCAGCGGGAGCAGATGAACTTGTTTTTCTGGATATTACAGCATCCTGTGAAGAACGTGATACGGTAGTTGATATGGTGCGGAAGGTTGCAGCATGCGTCTTTATTCCATTTACCGTAGGCGGCGGAATTCGTACAGTTGAAGATTTCAGGAAACTTCTGCGTGAAGGAGCAGATAAGATCTCAGTGAATTCGGCGGCAATTGATCGTCCGGAACTGATTCGTGAGGCTGCTGAAAAATTCGGAAGTCAGTGTGTAGTACTTGCGATTGATGCCAAAAGAAGACCAGATGGCGGATGGAATATCTATAAGCACGGAGGACGTCTGGATACAGGTCTTGATGCGATTGAATGGGTAAAGAAAGCCGAAGCACTTGGTGCAGGTGAAATCCTTCTTACCAGTATGGACTGTGACGGAACAAAAGCGGGTTACGATATTGAACTGACACGGGCTATTTCTGATGCAGTCAGTATTCCTGTTATTGCCTCCGGCGGTGCAGGTATCTTAGAGCATTTTTATGATGCCCTGACAGAGGGCGGAGCAGATGCGGCTCTTGCAGCGTCATTGTTCCACTATAAAGAACTGGAGATCAGTCAGGTCAAAGATTATCTGGCAGAAAAAGGAATCTCTGTAAGAAGATGAGAGGTGAAAGATAAATGGCTCCTTTATCAGGAGAATGGCTGGATGCACTGAAGGGTGAATTTCATCAGCCATATTACACTAAACTATACAATACAATCATGCAGGAATATCAGACGCATAAAGTATTTCCACCGGCAGATGATATGTTCAATGCATTTCATTTTACACCATTGAGTCAGGTTAAGGTTGTAATTCTTGGACAGGATCCGTATCATAATGACGGTCAGGCACATGGCTTGTGTTTTTCTGTAAAAAAAGATGTAGATATACCACCGTCTCTTGTAAATATCTATCAGGAACTGCACGATGACCTGGGGTGTTATATCCCGGACAACGGCTATCTGGAAAAATGGGCCAGACAAGGAGTGCTGATGCTGAATACAGTACTGACGGTACGTGCACATCAGGCAAATTCGCACAGAGGAATCGGCTGGGAACAGTTTACGGATGCAGCGATCCGGATCTTGAATGAGCAGGATCGTCCGATTGTATATCTTCTCTGGGGCAGACCGGCACAGATGAAGAAATCCATGCTGAACAATCCGAAACATCTGATACTGGAAGCACCACATCCGAGCCCACTTTCTGCATACAGAGGTTTTTTTGGATGCAGACATTTCAGCAAAACAAATGAATTTTTGATTCAGAATGGTCTGGAGCCGATTGACTGGCAGATTGAAAATAAAGAGCAGCAGGAAATTAAGGAGTAAACATGAACCAGAAGAATAACCTAGTAAAAAACGCGTCCTTTTTGATGATCGCGGCAATGATCTCCAAGGTCATTGGCCTTCTCTATAAGAGCCCGCTTTCTTCGATTGTAGGCAATATGGGAATGGGATATATCAGCCTTGCCCAGAATGCTTATATGATTCTTCTGATGATTGCTTCGTTCAGTATTCCTCAGGCGGTTTCCAAACTTATCTCAGAACGAATTGCTTTAAAAGATTATAAAAACGCCCAGAAAATTTTTCATGGATCACTGATCTATGCGGCAATTATGGGCGGTGTTGTGGCTATGATATGTCTGTTCGGTGCGAAATTTATCATTCCAAGCAATCAGCCGAACGCAGTACTTGCACTTCAGATCCTGTCACCGACTATTTTTCTGTCAGGAATCCTGGGTGTGTACAGAGGATATTTTCAGGCATATCGTAATATGATGCCAACCTCGATTTCACAGATACTGGAACAGATTTTTAATGCAGCTGTCAGTCTGATCGCAGCATGGATGTTTATCAGATATTTTGCAGATGGTACAGATGGAAGTGTTGCAAAATGGGGCGCTGCAGGTTCCACTGTCGGTACAACTGCAGGTGTTGTGGTCGCACTTCTGTTTATGTTTCTTGTTTATGGCGTTAATCGAAACGCTATTAAACGTAGAGTAAAAAATGATCATTATCATAAAGAAGAGTCCTATGGTGAAATTTTGAAACTGATCATTCTGATCGTATCACCAATCATCCTGAGTTCGTTTATTTATAATATTAACGGCTACCTCAACGGGGTTCTGTACTCGGAGATTATGGGAAAACATGGGATGAATGCGGACACGATCAGTATGTTGTATGCAGAATATGCAACATATTTTATGAGTATCATTAATATACCGCTGACACTTTCCAGTGCAGCTCCGACATCTATGATACCGGAGGTTTCTGCCCTGTATGCAACGGGAGATATTGACGAGACAAGGCGAAGAGTAGATCAGACGGTGCAGCTTTCCATGTTTATTTCTGTTCCATGCGCAGTTGGTCTTGCTGTTCTGGCGCAGCCGATCGTATCACTGCTTTTTGGAGGAACAAATGGTGTTGCGGGAAGACTCCTCATGCTGGGATCTTTCACGATTTTGCTGAACGGTATGTCAAATATTTCAAACGGTGTTCTTCAGGGAATTGGAAAACCGAAGATCCCGATGGTAACTGCAGCTGTCGCACTTATAGTTGATGTGGTAGTAGTAGTTGCACTTCTGATGTTTACAGATCTTGGCATCTATGCATTACTGGTTGCTATGATCGTGTATGCAATTGTTGTGTGTGTTATGAATGATTTCTTTATGAAAAAGTATCTGGATTATAAAAATCCGTGGAAGGCAGCCTATCTCAGTCCGCTTATTGCATCAGCAGTGATGGGACTTGTGGCCGGAGGTGTTTATTATGGCCTTCATGCAATTCTTCCTTCAAACATTATTTGTCTGGGTATATCTATCATTCTGGCTGCCGCAGCATATTTTATGGTTTATATTCTCGTTGATAAAACAGCAGCTGAGAGACTTTCCAGAATACCGGGAGGTACAGTTCTTGTCAGAATTGCAAATAAAATCAGACGATAAAGAATAAGAATGCATAGATTCTGCATTCACAAATACGTTTCAGAAACACAGGACATCTGTTGATCTTCAGCAGATGTCCTTTTCTATGTAATAAAAAATTATTATGTGGGCCGATGTAGATTTGAGAATCAAAACAATTTGTGAAAGTTGCTCATTGTCATTTGTAAAAGTTTGTCGTATAATGTTACGGAATTCGATTTTGTGATCTACATTTAATAAGAAAGAACACATTAGATAAATAATAAGAAATACGTTACATTCATATCTGTATTACACAGCTTATGACGAGGAGGTCGATTTATTGAATACATATACATTGGGAATTGACATCGGATCTACGACAGTAAAAATCGCGATTCTTGATGAGAATGAGAAACTCTTATTTGCAGATTATGAGCGCCATTTTGCAAACATTCAGGAAACACTTGCTGATCTTCTGGAAAAAGCGCAGAAGAAGCTGGGAGAGATGACATTGTGTCCGGTGATCACAGGATCTGGTGGTCTGACTCTTGCAAATCATCTGGAAATTCCGTTCGTTCAGGAGGTTATCGCAGTTTCAACTTCTCTGCAGAAGCTTGCCCCGAAAACAGATGTTGCAATTGAGCTTGGAGGTGAAGATGCCAAGATCATCTATTTTGAGGGTGGAAATATCGAACAGAGAATGAATGGTATCTGTGCCGGTGGTACAGGTTCCTTTATTGACCAGATGGCATCTCTGCTTCAGACAGATGCACCTGGACTGAATGAGTATGCAAAAAACTATAAAGCGCTTTATCCGATTGCTGCCCGTTGTGGTGTATTTGCCAAAACAGATATCCAGCCACTGATCAATGAAGGAGCAACGAAAGAAGACCTTTCTGCGTCAATTTTTCAGGCGGTTGTGAACCAGACGATTTCCGGTCTTGCCTGCGGAAAACCTATCCGTGGTCATGTGGCATTTCTTGGTGGGCCACTGCATTTTCTTTCTGAATTAAAAAAAGCATTTATCCGTACTCTGAAGCTGGATGAAGAACATACAATTGTTCCGGAAAATTCACATCTGTTTGCGGCAATCGGTTCTGCGCTGAATGCTAAGAAAGATGTGACAGTTTCACTGACAGATCTGAAAGACAGACTTCGTCACTCGATCAAAATGGATTTTGAAGTAGAACGAATGGAGCCTTTATTTGCAACAGAAAAGGATTATGAGGAATTTAATGCCCGCCAGTCTTCCTACAAGGTTGCTACAGGAGATCTGGATTCATATAAAGGAAACTGTTATCTTGGTATTGATGCCGGATCAACTACAACTAAAACTGCACTGGTAGGCGAAGATGGAAGTCTTCTTTATTCTTTCTACAGCAATAATAATGGAAGTCCACTGAAGACAGCAATCCGTTCAATTCAGGAGATTTATTCCAGACTTCCGAAGGATGCAAGAATAGCATATGCCTGCTCAACGGGTTATGGTGAAGCCCTGATCAAGGCAGCGCTTCTTCTGGATGAGGGAGAGGTTGAGACAGTATCTCATTATTATGCAGCAGCATTTTTTGATCCGGAGGTTGACTGTATCCTTGACATTGGCGGACAGGATATGAAGTGTATTAAGATCAAAAATCAGACAGTAGACAGCGTACAGCTGAATGAGGCTTGTTCTTCCGGTTGTGGCTCTTTTATTGAGACATTTGCCAAATCTCTGAATTACAGTGTGCAGGATTTTGCGAAAGCAGCACTTTTTGCAGAGCATCCGATCGATCTTGGAACACGCTGTACGGTATTTATGAACTCCAAGGTTAAGCAGGCCCAGAAAGAGGGTGCGGAGGTTTCTGATATTTCTGCAGGTCTGGCATACTCTGTTATAAAAAATGCTCTTTATAAGGTCATTAAGGTTTCAGATGCAACGGAACTTGGAAAACATATCGTGGTTCAGGGTGGTACCTTCTATAATGATGCGGTTCTCAGAAGCTTTGAGAGAATTGCAAACTGTGAGGCAATCCGTCCCGATATTGCCGGTATCATGGGTGCATTTGGTGCAGCACTGATCGCCCGTGAAAGATACGAAGATGGCAAAGAAACTACCATGCTTTCTATTGACAAGATCAATGAACTGAAGTATACAACCTCTATGGCAAATTGTCGTGGATGTACCAATAACTGTCGTCTGACTATTAATAAATTTACAGGTGGCCGCCAGTTTATCAGCGGAAACCGTTGCGAACGTGGAATTGGTAAAGAAAAGAATAAAGACCATGTTCCGAATCTTTATGAATATAAATATAAGAGACTGTTTTCCTATGAACCGCTCAGCGCGGATCAGGCTACCAGAGGACAGGTGGGAATTCCGCGTGTTCTGAACATGTTTGAGAATTATCCATTCTGGTTTACTTTCTTTACGAAACTGAAATATGAAGTGGTTCTTTCGCCGACTTCAACCAGAAAGATTTATGAGCTTGGTATCGAGTCTATTCCGAGTGAATCTGAGTGTTATCCTGCAAAGATGGCTCATGGACATATCAGCTGGCTGATTAAAAAAGGAGTGAAATTTATTTTCTATCCTTGTGTACCTTATGAGCGGAATGAATTCCCGGATGCAGTCAACCATTACAACTGTCCGATTGTTACTTCTTATGCAGAGAATATCAAGAATAATGTGGATGAACTGAAAGACCCGAGTATTACGTTTATGAATCCATTTATGGCGTTTACTACAGAGGCTGTTCTGACAGACCGTCTGGTACAGGTGTTTAAGGATATTCCGGCAGATGAAGTTAAGGCAGCAGCACATGCGGCATGGGAAGAACTTGCCCAGGTACGTGCAGATGTAGAGAAAAAAGGGGAGGAAACTCTTCAGTATCTTAAGGAGACCGGACGAAGAGGAATTGTTCTCGCAGGACGTCCGTATCACATTGATCCAGAAATCCATCACGGTATTCCGGATCTGATCAACAGCTATGGTATTGCAGTGTTTACGGAAGATTCCATTTCTCACCTTGCAAAGATTGAGAGACCGATCCGTGTTAATGATCAGTGGATGTATCATTCGCGTCTGTATGCGGCTGCGAACTTTGTTAAGACACAGGATAATCTGGATTTGATCCAGCTGAATTCCTTTGGCTGCGGTCTTGACGCAGTTACAACAGATGAAGTATATGAAATTCTGGATGGCAGCGGTAAGATTTATACCTGTCTTAAGATTGACGAGGTAAATAACCTTGGTGCAGCAAGAATCCGTGTACGTTCTCTGCTTGCAGCTCTTCGTGCAAAAGATGCCCAGCACAAGGAACGTCAGATCAAACCGTCATCTATTGAAAAAGTTGTATTTACCAAACAGATGCGTAAGGACTATACCATCCTTTGCCCGCAGATGTCACCATTCCACTTTGGTATCCTGCAGGCTGCATTTAATTCCTGTGGCTATAATATGGAAGTCCTTCCAAATGACAACAAGCATGCGGTAGATGTGGGACTTAAATATGTTAATAATGATGCATGTTATCCGTCTCTGATGGTTGTTGGCCAGATTATGGATGCACTTCTTTCCGGTAAATATGATCTTAACAAAACAGCAGTCATTATGTCACAGACAGGTGGTGGATGCCGTGCTTCCAACTATATTGCATTTATCCGTCGTGCACTTAAGAAAGCAGGCATGGAACAGGTTCCGGTCATTTCCATTAACTTAAGCGGTCTGGAAAGCAACCCGGGATTCAAGCTTACTCTGCCACTGATCAAACGTGTCTGCTATGGTGCAGTTTTCGGGGATATTCTGATGAAATGTGTTTACCGTATGCGCCCATATGAGCTGGAAGAGGGAATCGTTAATCGTAAATTCAAGATCTGGGAGCAGAGAGCTATCAGCTTCCTGACCGGAGGCAGTGTCAGTCACAGCCAGTTTAAGAAGATGTGTTATGAAATGGTTCATGAATTTGACCTGATTCCGATCAGCGATGAGAGAAAACCTCGTGTTGGTATCGTAGGTGAGATTCTTGTCAAATTCATGCCGGCTGCAAATAATCATCTGGCAGAACTTCTGGAAGCAGAAGGAGCAGAGGCTGTCTGCCCTGATCTGATTGATTTTATTAATTATTGTTTTTATAATCAGAATTTCAAATGTGAATTTCTTGGATTTAAGAAAAATAAAGCAACTGTGGCAAACTGGGGTATCAAAGCGATTGAATGGCTGCGTAAGCCTATGAATGATGCGCTTGCGCAGAGTCGTCATTTTACACCTTCTGCAGATATTGCAGATCTGGCTAAGATGGCAGAGCCAATCGTGTCAACTGGTAATCAGACTGGTGAAGGATGGTTCCTTACCGGTGAGATGATGGAGCTTATTCATGGTGGTGTGCCGAATATTGTCTGTATCCAGCCATTTGCCTGCCTGCCGAACCATATCGTAGGTAAGGGTGTTATCAAAGAAATCCGAAGAGAACATCCTGAGGCAAATATTGTAGCAATCGACTACGATCCAGGAGCAAGTGAAGTAAACCAGCTGAACAGAATTAAGCTGATGCTGTCAACAGCTGTTAAAAACTTAAATAAAGAGTAATAAAAAACCGCCAGTCTCATTGAAGTACTGGCGGTTTTTGAATATCAGATGTGAGAGGATCACAGTGCATCAAAGTCCCATTGTGACGGGATAGAATCGGGATCAGTACCGAATACACCTTTATAGAGGTTCCGGTACAGGGTACCGATACTGGTTTCACATTCGCGAAGGTCTTCGAGGATATAGTTTTCATCTGCCATAAGAATATCATATCCTTTCTGATAGTTTCCTGTCATCGCCAATGCACTCATATAGTCGTATTTAATTCGACTGTCGAGTTTGATTTCTTCTGGAAGTTCAGAATACGCATCCAGTAATTCCTGTCCGGCATTCAGTATCAAAAACTGTTGAAATGCTTCTTTTACATATGTAAGGTCAAAATTTCTCATAGACAATCCATTTTTGATATAGTTTACAGCTGCTGCAGGATCATCATGATTTAAAATACCAAGTGCATGGCAGGACCATGGATTACTTTGTAATTCTTCTGAGATTATAAGTTCTTTCCTGGCACGAGAAATATGTCCATAATACCAGTGCATCAGACCGAGCTGATAATGTGCATACCAATTGTCTTTCTCAGATTTACATACAGCTTCTTTTAATGTCTGATAGAATACCTGACTGCACTGGAAATCTTCAGGCGCGCTGGCTGCGTCTTTTTTCGGTAAAGATCCGGTTTTCAAGAAGTCAGCCCATACACTGGAGTATTCTTCCGTACACTTTCCAAAATCCAGATGTTCAGAAAGCCGGTGGTCACCGGAAAAATCACTTTCCAGATTTTTCAATGCACCATATTCACTGCCTTTATATACAACTGTGCCCGGTGTCAGAGCAGTTCTTTTGGTTTCTTTAAGAAGTGTTTCGAGTCTGGCTGGTGAAATATTATTGTAAATATAACTCGTTGCTTCTTTTTGCATAGATTCAAAGCTGCTGTTTAGAGCAGAGAGTTGGATGGAACCGTATTGCTCAATCCATTCCCATGCAGTATGAGGTGCCATGGGAATACATCCGTACTGTGTTTTGCCCAGTCCCGCCTGAATCTCAATATATCTTCCGGCATCTTTGGTGAGAAAAGCCTGCCAGCGGTCCGAACCCTTGTTATGTCCCCATGAAAAAAGTTTTCGTGAGCGAAGCCGTCTGGTAGAAACGTGAAGAAGACCATAACCATCTTTGTTGACATTGGCGATAAACTTAGGATTCTCTTCTGGAATATCAAAGAAATAATCAATCTGATCCGGAATGGATTCATATAGGGAAATATCATTATCATGCACAAATGGGATCTGAGTCTTATAAACATTCCAGTCTTCAACGGTATATGCTTCATTTGCAGGAACTACAACCCGGCCGCCTTTGTACTCCGGAACAGCCATATTACTCCACCAATACATAGGCATAACATCTTTGCTATGGTTAACAATTCTCATACGGCAATTAAGCATTGTATCCATTTCGTCTAACCAGAAATCCATCTGATATTCAACTTCCCGGATGCGTTCATATGCATACATGCGGAGTACAGGTGCATCGTTTTCATTTTTTAACGCTACAGTAAAAAGCTGCTCTGTAGTAAGCGGAGAATGTCCAATCACACCAATGTTCCATTCAACACCGCCACTGAACCATGCATTTCGTACGGCAAGATTGCTGAAGCGGATCACATCGTTTGTATAAAGAAGATTTGTTCCGGTTTTCTTATCGATAAGAGTCCACAGACGTCCTCCCAGTTCCGGCAAAAAAACAGCTTTAATAAAGTTATTCTCAAGGACGGCAGTTTTTGTGTCCTGAAGTTCGAGTTTCCTGCTATAAGTACTCAGCTGCCTGTAAGGATACGCAGATGGAAGTGTTCCATATCCTTCAAAGATCTCATCATCCTCATTCAAATGAAAAGTAAGATTGTTCTGAAAAATCAGATCCCCGCCCAGATCTGGAACAGAAGCAGGAGTCCCCATACTCCCACGCAGCATCTGTATTGTTTCAAATCTCAATTCAGGTTTCATTGTCAATTCCCCCAATATTATAATATTTGACTTATCAGATTATATCATACAGGGATTTACAAGTCTTTATACTATGTACTCAATAATTGTCATGCATATATTTCCTCGAACATACCTCTTTACCAGCTATCTCTATTCTGTTATACTTAGCAAAGAATGTTTCGGTCATTCTTGAAAAAAACAGAAAGAGGAAATAAAATGGCAAAATATACATTAATGAAAACAGAGGGTCGTGCAAAACGTGCACAGTTTGAAACTGTACACGGAACTATTCAGACTCCCGTATTCATGAACGTAGGAACTATCGCTGCGATCAAAGGAGCCGTTTCTACACAGGATCTTTACGATATCGGTACGCAGGTAGAGCTTTCCAATACCTACCATCTTCACGTGCGTCCGGGAGATAAGGTTGTCAAACAGCTTGGCGGACTTCATAAATTCATGAACTGGGAACGCCCTATCCTCACCGACTCCGGCGGATTTCAGGTGTTTTCCCTTGCAAAACTGCGCAAGATCAAAGAGGAAGGAGTTCATTTCCAGTCCCATATTGACGGACATAAGATCTTCATGGGGCCAGAAGAAAGTATGCAGATCCAGTCGAATCTTGCCTCAACGATTGCAATGGCATTTGACGAATGTCCAAGCAGTGTTGCTGACAGAGATTATGTGCAGAAATCTGTAGAACGTACAACACGCTGGCTTGCACGATGCAAGACAGAGATGGCACGTCTCAACAGTCTTCCGGACACTATTAACAAAGATCAGCTTCTTTTCGGAATTAATCAGGGAGCTATTTATGAAGATATTCGTATTGAACATGCCAAAGAAATCGCCAAAATGGATCTCGATGGTTATGCAGTCGGTGGTCTTGCCGTTGGTGAGACACACGAAGAAATGTATCGTATTCTTGATGCAGTCGTACCATATCTTCCTCAGGATAAGCCGACCTATCTGATGGGTGTAGGAACACCTGCAAATATTCTTGAAGGGGTAGAACGAGGAGTTGATTTCTTTGACTGCGTATATCCGAGCCGTAATGGTCGTCATGGTCATGTTTATACCAATCATGGCAAGATGAATATGTTTAATTCCAAATATGAGCTCGACACTCGCCCGATTGAAGAGGGCTGTGGCTGTCCGGCATGTCGTCATTACAGCAGAGCTTATATCCGTCATCTCCTTAAAGCAAAAGAAATGCTTGGAATGAGACTTTGTGTTCTGCATAATCTGTATTTCTATAATCATATGATGGAAGAAATCCGTGATGCACTTGACGAAGGCAGATTTACTGAGTATAAGAAGATGCGTCTGGAGGGTTTTGAAGCAGGAGAACAGAAATAATAAAAATAAACAAAAACACTTGAAGTAACAGCTTTTTTTGTGTATGATAGTGTGTAGTGTTCCTGAAAAGATACAGGGATGTAAGTCAGTAAACAGGAGGAATCTCAAATGAACGAAAGTACCGCAAGCATGGGTATGATGATCTTATGGATGGTTGTTATCTTTGGAGTTATGTATTTCCTGATGATCCGTCCGCAGAAGAAAGAGCAGAAGAGACTTCAGGCTATGCTCAACAGCATGGAAGTTGGTGACAGTATTGTTACCACAAGCGGCTTCTATGGAGTAATCATCGATATGACAGAAGAAGATGTGATCGTAGAATTCGGCAATAACAAGAACTGCCGTATCCCAATGAGAAAACAGGCTATTGCAGAAGTGGAGAAGGCAGAACAGGCATCTGCATAACTGCAAATGAGAAAAGAAGTGCTGTATCAGATGCAGTACTTCTTTTTTGTTGACCGGAAAATATGCACATTATATGTTAATACGTTCCAACTTTTATGTAGTAAAGGGTTGAAAAGTATAAAAAAGTGCGTTATTATAATAACAATATTTGCAACGAAAGGACTCTGTTGATGATTTGTGTGATGCAGAGAGAGGAAATGAAGAGATGGAATACAAGATCGCATTGATTCCGGGAGATGGAATTGGACCGGAAATTGTCAGTGAAGCAAAGAAAGTTCTTGATAGAGTATGTGAGAAATATCATCATACATTTGAATATTCAGAGGTACTTCTTGGAGGAGCATCTATCGATGTTCATGGAATACCGCTTACCGAAGAGGCAATTGCCACAGCCAAAGCCTCTGACGCAGTTCTGATGGGATCTATCGGTGGTGATGCAAAGACATCTCCATGGTATAAGCTTGAACCGTCCAAACGTCCGGAAGCAGGACTTCTGGCAATCCGTAAAGCATTAAATCTTTTTGCAAATCTTCGTCCGGCATATCTTTACAAAGAGCTCGAGGATGCGTGTCCGATCAAAAAAGAAGTAATCGGTGACAATGGATTTGACATGATCATTGTCCGTGAGCTGACAGGTGGACTTTATTTCGGAGAAAGAAAGACTGTTGAAGAAGATGGAGTAATGAAAGCTGTCGATACACTTGCTTATAATGAAAATGAAATCCGCCGCATTGCAATCAAAGCATTTGACATTGCAATGAAGAGAAATAAAAAGGTCACAAGTGTAGATAAAGCAAATGTACTGGATTCCTCCAGACTCTGGAGAAAGGTTGTTGAGGAGGTCGCAAAAGACTATCCGGAAGTTACACTGGAACATATGCTTGTTGATAACTGCGCTATGCAGCTTGTACATGATCCGGCACAGTTTGATGTTATCCTTACCGAGAATATGTTTGGAGATATCTTATCAGATGAAGCCAGTATGGTGACCGGCTCGATCGGAATGCTTTCCTCAGCAAGTCTTAATGAGACAAAATTTGGACTGTATGAACCAAGTCACGGATCAGCACCGGATATTGCAGGGCAGAATAAAGCCAATCCGATCGCTACAATTCTTTCAGCAGCCATGATGCTTCGTTATTCTCTGAATCTGGATGAAGAAGCAGATGCAGTAGAAGCAGCTGTACAGAAGGTACTGACAGACGGATACCGCACAGGCGATATCATGTCAGAAGGATGTAAAGCTGTTGGAACTAAAGAGATGGGAGATCTCATTGCAGCAGCATTATGAGAATGCCGAGGCATTCTTGAACGTATAGATTAAGTAAAGAGGAGATTATATAAATGAGAAGTGATGCAGTAAAAACAGGCTCACAGCAGGCACCTCACCGTTCCCTGTTTAATGCCCTTGGATTAACAAAAGAAGAAATGGAACGTCCTCTGGTTGGAATCGTAAGTTCCTATAATGAAATCGTACCGGGTCATATGAATCTGGACAAGATTGTAGCTGCTGTTAAGCAGGGAGTTGCAATGGCAGGTGGTACACCGGTAGTATTTCCTGCAATTGCAGTATGTGATGGTATTGCAATGGGACATGTCGGAATGAAATATTCGCTGGTAACAAGAGATCTGATCGCGGATTCTACAGAAGCAATGGCTATGGCACATCAGTTTGATGCACTTGTTATGGTCCCGAACTGCGACAAAAATGTTCCAGGACTTCTGATGGCAGCAGCAAGACTGAATGTTCCGACTGTTTTTGTAAGTGGCGGTCCGATGCTGGCTGGTCATATTCATGGACATAAGACGAGTCTTTCCAGCATGTTTGAAGCAGTTGGATCTTATGCAGCTGGTAAGATCACAGAAGATGAACTGACAGAATTCGAGAATAAAACCTGTCCTACCTGTGGTTCCTGTTCCGGTATGTATACAGCGAACTCCATGAACTGTCTGACAGAGGTTCTTGGAATGGGACTTCGTGGAAACGGTACCATTCCTGCTGTATATTCTGAGCGTATCCGTCTTGCAAAACATGCTGGTATGCAGGTTATGGAAATGTATCGCAGAAACATCCGCCCGCGAGATATTATGACAAAAGAAGCTATCCTGAATGCTCTGACAGTTGATATGGCTCTTGGATGTTCTACAAACAGTATGCTCCATCTTCCGGCAATTGCACATGAAGTTGGAATGGATTTTGACATCAGCTTTGCAAATGAGATCAGTGAGAAAACCCCAAATCTCTGTCATCTGGCACCGGCAGGTCCGACTTATATGGAAGACCTGAATGAAGCCGGCGGTGTTTATGCTGTAATGAATGAACTGAATAAAAAAGGACTTCTCCATACTGAGTGCATGACTGTTACCGGTAAGACAGTAGGCGAAAATATTGAAGGCTGTGTAAACCTTAATCCGGAAGTTATCCGTCCGATCGATAATCCGTACAGTCAGACTGGTGGTCTTGCAGTTCTTAAAGGTAATATTGCTCCGGATGGTGGTGTTGTAAAACGATCTGCTGTTGTTGAAGAGATGATGGTTCATGAGGGACCGGCAAGAGTTTTTGACTGCGAGGATGATGCAATTGAAGCAATCAAAGGTGGTAAGATCGTTGCCGGAGATGTTGTGGTTATTCGATATGAAGGACCTAAAGGCGGACCTGGAATGAGAGAGATGCTGAATCCTACATCTGCAATCGCAGGTATGGGCCTCGGTTCTTCTGTAGCACTTATTACAGACGGTCGTTTCAGCGGTGCATCCCGTGGTGCATCCATTGGACATGTTTCACCGGAAGCAGCAGTTGGCGGTCCGATCGCACTGATTGAAGAAGGAGATATGATCAGCATCAATATTCCGGAACTGAAACTGGAAGTAAAAGTCTCTGATGAAGAAATGGCAGCAAGAAAAGCAAAATGGCAGCCACGTGAACCTAAGATCACAACAGGATATCTTGCAAGATATGCGGCAATGGTTACTTCTGGCAACAGAGGAGCAATTCTTGAAGTGCCTAAGGCAAAATAAGAGAGATTTTATCATATGATAAACACAGGAGGAAATACAATGCAGCTTACAGGTGCAGAGATCATTATTGAATGCCTGAAAGAACAAAAAGTTGATACAGTTTTCGGTTATCCGGGCGGAGCAATCCTTAATGTCTATGATGCTCTCTACAAACACAGTGATGAAATACATCACGTTCTGACATCCCATGAACAGGGTGCATCTCATGCGGCAGACGGTTATGCGCGGGCTACGGGAAAAGTCGGAGTATGTCTGGCTACATCCGGTCCGGGAGCTACGAACCTGGTTACAGGTATTGCAACCGCCTACATGGATTCTGTTCCGGTTGTGGCTATTACCGCAAACGTTGGGAAACCGCTTCTTGGAAGAGACTCCTTTCAGGAAGTTGATATTGCCGGAATCGTGATGCCAATTACAAAGCACAGTTTTATCGTAAAAGATATCTCCATGCTGGCTGATACAATTCGTAAAGCATTTTATATTGCAAAAAGCGGACGTCCGGGTCCGGTACTTGTTGATGTGACCAAGGATGTGACCGGGGCAATTTATGAATATTCGGTACGCCGTCCGGCTACGATAAACCGAGAGGTTGAGACCATTCGTAAAGAAGATCTGGAAGTAGCGGCACAGATGATTGAGGAAGCTGAGAAACCATATATTTTCTGTGGAGGTGGATGCGTTATTTCCGGTGCGTCCAGGGAAATCAGTGAACTGGCACACAAAATTCAGGCACCGGTTTGTGACAGCCTTATGGGAAAAGGTGCTTTTTCAGGGGAAGATCCGCTGTATACCGGAATGCTTGGTATGCATGGAACAAAAACTTCCGATCTTGGCGTAACTCAGTGCGATCTTCTGATCGTTCTTGGAGCACGTTTCAGTGACCGTGTTACAGGAAATGCCAAGACTTTTGCCAAACAGGCAAAGATTCTTCAGATTGATGTAGATGCGGCCGAAATTAATAAGAATGTTGTTGTAGATGCGTCTGTGATTGGAGATGTAAGAGAGGTTCTTCGCAGACTTCTGGAAATGATTCCGGAAGAGCAGCATCCGGAGTGGATAGAACATATTCAGGAGATGAAAGCAAAGTATCCTTTGAATTATGATCATTCTCAGCTTACCGGACCATACATTATAGAGAAACTCTATGAGATCACAGAGGGTGATGCAATTATTTCAACAGATGTCGGTCAGCATCAGATGTGGGCCGCGCAGTACTTCAAGTATAAAGAACCCCGTACTTTCCTGACTTCCGGTGGTCTCGGAACAATGGGATATGGTCTTGGGGCTGCGATTGGTGCAAAGATGGGCAGACCGGATAAAACAGTTGTCAACATCGCCGGAGACGGCTGTTTCAGAATGAATATGAACGAAATTGCCACAGCAGTACGATGCCACAAACAGCTTTTACAGATTGTCATGAACAATCATGTGCTTGGCATGGTGCGTCAGTGGCAGACACTGTTCTATGATCACAGATATTCACACACCGTTCTTGATGATGCAGTGGATTTTGTGAAAATATCGGAGGGCATGGGAGCGAAAGCAATCCGTGTTACGAAGATGGAAGAAGTAGAGCCGGCAATCCGCGAGGCTCTCGCAACAGACGGACCTGTAGTACTGGACTGCTGGATCGATCAGGATCTCAGCGTATTTCCAATGGTACCGGCAGGTGCAAGTCTGAATGAAGTTTTTGACGAGGAGGATATGAAGAACAATGAGCAGAGTGTATAATTTTTCTGCAGGACCGGCCGTACTGCCGGAACCTGTGCTGAAAGAAGTAGCAGAAGAGATGATGGATTATCAGGGAAGTGGCATGTCCGTTATGGAAATGAGCCACAGAAGCCCTGAATTTCAGAAGATTATCGATGATGCAGAACAGGATCTCAGAGATCTGATGAACATCCCGGATAACTACAAGGTATTATTCCTTCAGGGTGGTGCTTCTCAGCAGTTTGCCATGATTCCGATGAACCTGATGAAGAACGGAGTGGCTGACTATATTGTTACCGGTCAGTGGGCAAAAAAAGCATATCAGGAAGCACAGAAATACGGAAAGGTAAATAAGATTGCATCTTCAGAAGACAAAACCTTTTCCTACATTCCGGATTGCAGTGATCTTCCGGTCAGCCCGGATGCAGACTATGTATATATCTGTGAAAACAATACAATCTATGGAACAAAATTTAAAACACTTCCGAATACAAAAGGCAAAACGCTGGTAGCGGACGTATCCTCCTGTTTCTTATCAGAGCCTGTAGATGTAAGCAAATATGGTATCATCTATGGCGGCGTTCAGAAAAACATCGGACCAGCTGGTATGGTAATTGCAATCATTCGTGAAGACCTCATTACTGAGGATGTTCTTCCTGGAACACCAACCATGCTTACATATAAGACACATGCAGATGCAGGTTCTCTGTATAACACTCCGAACGCTTACTGCATCTATGTATGCGGCAAGGTTTTCAAATGGCTCAAAGCTATGGGCGGACTGGAAGAAATGCAGAAGAGAAACATTGAAAAAGCCAAGATTCTCTATGATTTCCTGGATCAGAGCAAACTCTTCAAAGGTACAGTAGAGCCGGCATCCCGTTCTCTGATGAATGTTCCTTTTGTTACAGGAGACAAAGACATGGACGCAAAATTTGTCAAAGAGGCAAAAGCAGCAGGTCTTGTAAACCTTAAAGGACACAGAACAGTTGGCGGTATGCGTGCAAGTATTTACAATGCAATGCCAAAAGAAGGCGTAGAAGCCCTCGTAGCATTCATGAAAAAATTCGAGGAGGAAAATGCATAATGTTCCAGTATAAATGCCTCAATCCAATCTCTCAGACAGGTCTCGGCCTGTTTGGAGATGAATACAAGCAGACAGAAGAAATGAATAATGCAGATGCAGTTCTGGTCAGAAGTGCCAAGATGCATGATATGGAGCTTCCGGAAAATGTCAAAGTCATCGCCCGTGCAGGTGCAGGTGTAAATAATATTCCGGTTGATAAATGCGCAGAAAAAGGTATCGTAGTATTTAATACTCCTGGTGCCAATGCAAATGGTGTTAAAGAACTTGTACTTGCAGGAATGCTTCTTGCATCCCGTGATATCGTTGGTGGTATTGAATGGGTAGCTCACGAAGAAGACAGAGAGCACATCGACAAACTGGCAGAAAAACAGAAAAAACAGTTTGCCGGATGTGAGATCAGCGGTAAAAAACTTGGTATCATTGGTCTTGGTGCAATCGGTGCTATGGTCGCAAACTCTGCAACACACCTCGGAATGGAAGTTTACGGATATGACCCGTATATTTCTATTGATGCGGCATGGAATCTTTCCAGAACGATCAAACACAGCAAATCTCTGGATGAAATTTACAGCCAGTGTGATTACATTACCATCCATGTACCGCTTACAGATAATACAAAGAAAATGATCAATAAAGAAGCCTTCACAAAGATGAAAGATGGTGTAGTCCTTCTGAACTTTGCAAGAGATCTTCTGGTTGATGAAGAAGCCCTGATCGAAGCACTTGACAGTGGAAAAGTAAAGAAATATGTTACAGATTTTGCAAATCCTCTGGTAGCTGGAAGACCTGGAATTCTTGTGACTCCGCATCTTGGTGCTTCCACAGAAGAATCTGAAGAGAACTGTGCTGTTATGGCAGTAAAAGAAGTAAGAGATTTCCTTGAGAATGGAAATATCAAGAATTCTGTAAACTATCCGAACTGTGATATGGGTACCTGTGTGGCAGTAGGTCGTATTACAATCTGCCATCAGAATATTCCGAATATGATCAGCCAGTTTACCAAGATCCTCGGAAGCGAGGGCCTGAACATTGCAGATATGACCAACAAGAGCCGTGGAAGTTATGCATATACCATCATTGACCTGGAAAGCGCAGCATCCAAAGAAGCTCTGGATGAACTGGAAGCAATTGAAGGCGTGTCTAAGGTACGAGTGATTAAATAAACAAAATTATAGAAAAGTTCATGATGTAATAATATAGAAAAGCCCGGTAGATTCAAACGCTTACGCTTGATTTTTGCCGGGCTTTTTGAGAGCTTATTGGTTACCGACTTTTGATAAATTCTTCTACTTCATCGCGTGTTGGCATAACTCGCAGAGCACCTTTGCGTGTTGTGATAAGTGATGCTGCAGCATTTGCGAATGTAAGAAGTTCTTTCAGGTTTTCTTCGGTAAGATTCTCAAGGCCGTGGTCAAGTACGTAATTCAGAGTACTTGCGCAGAATGTATCTCCGGCACCTGTTGTTTCAATCGTGTTCTCCTGAAGAAATGGAGCCGCTTCCACACGCATGTCTTTATAATATGCACGGCTTCCGTCTTTACCCATGGTAACAAGGATAAGCGGAATGTTGTATTTTTCCTGGATCATGGCAGCGCCTTTGTCATAATCAGTGGTTCCGCACATGAATTCTACTTCGTTGTCAGAAATCTTGAGAACATCGCATTTGGACATACCATATTCAATCTCAGCCTTTGCATCATCAAGAGATTTCCAGAGTGGCGGACGAAGATTTGGGTCAAAAGTAATGATACATCCGGCCTCTTTCGCAAGCTCAATGGCATGGCGTGTAGCTTCACGAACACCTTCATGAGTGGAGGAAAGCGTTCCAAAGTGGAAGATACGGGAAGATTCGATCAGTTCTTTCTGTACTTCGTCCTTTGTAAGCATCATGTCTGCACCAGGATCGCGATAGAAGGAGAAATCACGGTCACCATCCGGATATGTATGAACAAAAGCAAGCGTGGTATGATATTTCTCATCCAGAATCAGATTACGTGTATCAATACCAACCTCTTCTACAGCTTTCTTTAACTGGTTCCCAAACATATCCTTTCCGACTTTTCCGATAAAAGCAGTTTTTTTGCCAAGACGTTCCAGCATGGCAAGAACATTACATGGGGCACCACCTGGATTTGCCTCCATCATAGGATTGCCCTGAGAACTGGAACCGTTTTCAGTAAAGTCAATAAGAAGCTCTCCGAGAGCTGTTACATCAAATTGTCTTTTTTCCATGTCATTAAAGACCTCCTTATTTCATGCATTCTTTGATATATTCAATTTATCGTAGTAGCTGTCTTTTGTCAAACTAATTTCGTTATATTCTTTATTTTTATGTGAAAAAATGATAAACTAAATACATGGAAATGCAATTGACAGCTGCATTTCAGAATGGAGGCATAAGCTATGGCAAGCAAAGTATATGAATATATGGACTGGCCGGAGATTGAGGCAGTCGTTTATGCAGAGGAAGCATCACCGAGAGATCTTATGGCACCGCGTCTTACAGCAGATGGTGTCCTTGTGCAGGGATTTTTTCCGGATGCGGAGAAAGCAGAGGTTCTTGTAGATAAAAAAACGTACGAGATGGAAAGGCAGGATGATGCAGGTTATTTTGCAGTAATGATTCCTGGAAGAAAGATCCCGGCATATCAGTATCGAATCACCAGAGGAAAAGAAACGAACACATTTGCAGACCCATACGCTTTTCCTGTACAGATTACAGAAGCTGAAGAAAAAGCATTCTGTGCAGGTGTTTATTATCATGCCTATGAGAAGCTTGGAGCACATCCGATTGAGATCAATGGCGTGCAGGGAACTTCTTTTGCAGTGTGGGCACCGAATGCACTTCGTGTCAGTGTGGTAGGCAATTTTAATAACTGGGATGGCCGTTGTCACATGATGCATCGTATGCCGATGTCCGGTATTTTTGAGTTGTTTATTCCGGGTGTTGAAGCCGGTGAAATTTATAAATATGAAATGAAACTGAAGGGTGGAGTTGTTCAGTTGAAGTCCGATCCTTATGCTGCATGTACGGAACTTCCTCCAGGGGCAGCATCGGTTGTTGCTGACCTTCGTGATTTTCAATGGGACGATGCAGACTGGATGAAAGAACGCGTCAGATTTCAGAATCGTAAACAGCCGGTTTCAATTTATGAGACGAGTCTTTCCAAATGGAAAAATGCCGAAGAACTGGTTGCGTATCTTAAAGAACTGAAATATACACATGTAGAGCTTCATCCGGTTATGGAATACCTGGATGATGAGGCCGGTGAATACAGCACGTTTGCTTATTATGCCCCAGATCGTCGCTTTGGAAAACCGTCTGATTTTCAGAAACTTGTAAATGAACTGCATAAAGAAAATATTGGCGTGATACTTGATTGGACACCTTCTCATTTTCCGAGACAGGAGGGTGGCCTTGAGAAATTTGACGGCACACCTTTATATGAAAATCCGGATCCGTCTATGGCAATCCATCCAATGTGGGGAACGTTGCTTTTTAATTATGAAAGTCCAATGGTCAGAGACTTCCTTCTTGCCAATGCATTTTACTGGCTGGAATTCTATCATGCAGACGGATTAAGACTGGATGATGTGGATTCCATGCTGTATCTGGACTTTGGAAAAGAATACGGACAGTGGCGACCAAATATCTATGGAAGCAATGAGAATCTGGCAGCAGTTGAATTCCTGAAGCATCTGAATTCTATTCTGAATAAAAAACTTCCGGGAACGATGACGATCGCACAGGAAGATGGTCTTTGGTCTGAACTGACCGGAAGTGTTGAGGATGACAATATTGGGTTCACATATAAATGGAATAACAACTGGGCAGGAGATTTTCTGAATTATCTTTCAAAGGATCCGATCGAACGTCAGTATGTACATGATCAGCTGACACTTTCCATGTTGTATACTTACTGTGAGCATTTTGTTCTTCCGCTTGGAAGCAGGGAGACCGGAGATCAGGAGAGTTTTATGGAAAAACTTCCGGGGGATGATGCACAGAAGCTGAGCCAGATTCGTGCAGCATATTCCTATATGATGCTTCATCCGGGATGTAAGATGATGGCACCTGATAAAAATCTTTCTGATGAGTTGAAAAAATTCATTCATGATCTGAATGAACTGTATGTTTCTCAGCCTGCATTGTCTGTAATGGATGATGATTATGACGGATTTGAGTGGATCCAGCTTATGAAATATGAAGAAAATGTTCTGACATTCCTTCGTAAGACAGAAAAACCAGATGAAACATTGCTTGCGGTATGTAATTTTGCTGCTGTTCCATATGAAAGTTATCAGGTAGGTGTTCCGTTTTATGGAAAATATAAAGAAATATTCAACAGTGACCGCAAGGAATATGGCGGACAGGGTACTGTGAATTTAAGAGCAAAAACCTGCAAAAAGGCAGAATGCGATGAGAGAGAGTATTCTGTTACATTTAAGATTCCTGCGCTGGGAGTGGCAATTTTCTCCTGTACACCAGGAAAGAAACCGGAAAAACTTGCTGTGGCAGCCAGAAAACCAGTGACGACTAAGAAAACATCTCGCAAAACTGCTCCTAAGAAAGAAAGTGCAAAAAAAGTGGCAGCAGAGAAAAAAGGTATTGCTGTATAAATTAAAAGTATAAAAAAAGTCTCGTTCAATAATTGCTTTATCTGCAGCAGTTATTTTACGAGACTTTTTTTGCAAAAAAATAAAGCTGAAAATGGGACTCGAACCCACGACCCCTTCATTACGAGTGAAGTGCTCTACCAACTGAGCTATTTCAGCATGTGCTTAGACACAACATACATTATACCGTGTTTTTTGAAAATTGCAAGAAAAATTTGAATTTTATCTACATAATTTTCAGTACTTGCATTGAGTGAAATTTATGTTATGATAGGAGAATATGAAATAGCGTTTATATAACGTGTTAAATTGACAAAGTGAGATGATTTTTTATGATAGATGAAACCGGACAGTACATCCTTGATCTGATCGATGAAAACAGAGATAAGATCATAGCATTTGCAGAGGATATTGCAGCACATCCGGAACCAGGATATGAAGAAATACGTACATCGCAAAAAACAGCAGAATTATTGAAAAATCTTGGATATGAGGTGACAGAGCATCTTGCCCGCACTGGTGTAAAAGGTCAAAAATATATAAAAGAAGGTCCGGTGTTGACCGTTATTGGGGAACTTGATGCGATTGGATGTCATACGCATCCAAAAGCAGATCCGCATACAGGTGTAGCACATGCCTGTGGTCATCATGCACAGATGGCCGCCATGATTGGGTGTGCGATTGCCATGGCAGATTCCAGAGTACAGGAACAGCTGGGTGGTTCAGTGAATTTTCTTGCAGTTCCGGCTGAGGAATATATTGATGCGGATAAACGTGTAAAATTAAAAAAAGAGGGAATTGAATTTTGCTGTGGCAAAAGTGAGATGATCCGTACAGGAGTGTTTGATGATACAGATATAGCGCTGACGACGCATGTACATATGGTTCCGGTAGAAGAAGATTTTTATCTGGGAAATCCGGCCTGTAACGGTTACAGTGCAGAACGTGTAACAGTGCGTGGAAAAGCTGCACACGGGGCAATTGATCCATGGAATGGTGTAAATGCACTGAGTATTACGACAAGTGCGATTCAGATGATGGGACTGATGCGGGAGACATTTCGTGAGGAAGATCATGTAAGACTTCACAATGTCATACGCAAAGCCGGTGATGTGATCAACAGTGTGCCGGATGAAGCCGTTGTTGAAACGAAGGTCAGGGCAGCATCACTGGATAAAATAGATGAAATTACGGCAATGATCAATCGTGCTTATGATGGTGCGGCTTATGCGTTTGGAGGCAGGATAGAAAGAGAAATTCTGCAGGGGTATATGCCAATTATTCCGCGTGATGCAGATGAAGCACTCATAGAAGCAGCAGACGATCTTGGTTTGAATTATCGTACTGTACAGAAAAATGATTTTAATAATGCCTGTACAGATGTCGGAGATCTGAGCCATATTATCCCGGTTGTGAATTTTACTTTCAAAGGTTTTGAGGGAAAACTGCATGGAGCAGATTTTCGTATCACAGATCCGGAGAAGGCTTATATTCTTCCGGCTAAGCTTCTTGCACTGACGGTATACAATCTTCTCAGAAATGGCGGCAGAGAGGCAGAAAAAATAAAAAACAGTCATGTACCGGTATTTGATAAAGACGAATATATTCAGTATGTACGCCATACGACGGAAGTGAAATAATATTGTCAGAAAACAGCAGTAACATAAATACAGATAAAAAACAGCAGGAGGACAGACTGAAAACAAATGGCAGAAAAATGTTTGGAATTGAAAGATATCAAAAAAGCGTTTTCAAAAGAAGAAGTTCTGAAGGAAATCAGCCTCTCAATTGAAAAGGGCGAGTTTATTACACTTCTTGGTTCTTCGGGATGCGGAAAAACAACGACTCTGCGTATCATTGCAGGTTTGGAAACACCGGATTCCGGTCAGGTATTTCTTGAGGGAAAGGACGTTACAGCATTGCCACCGGAAGCGCGAGATGTAAATACTGTTTTCCAGAATTATGCATTATTTCCGCATATGACGGTAGCAGACAATATTGGTTATGGACTGAAACTGAAAAAGACACCAAAAGCTGAAATCAAAAAGCGTGTATCTGAGATGCTGGAGCTGGTACAGCTCCCGGGCTATGAAAAGAGAAAACCATCAGAGCTTTCCGGTGGGCAGAAACAGCGAGTGGCAATTGCGAGATCTCTGATAAATAATCCAAAAGTACTTCTTCTGGATGAACCTCTGGGAGCACTGGATCTTCAGCTTCGACGTACAATGCAGCTTGAATTGAAAAGGCTGCAGAAGAAGCTCGGAATTACATTTATTTATATCACACATGACCAGGAAGAAGCAATCAATATGTCAGATCGTATTGCGGTTATGAATCATGGCGTTTTTGAACAGATCGGAAGTCCGGATGAAATCTATAATCACCCGAAGACAAGTTATGTAGCAACCTTTGTCGGAAATGCAAATATTCTGAAAGGTACTGTAGAAAAAACTGAAGGTGAGATTCTTAAAGTTTCTCTTGCAGGAGAAACAGTTTCTGTCGCATCAGAAGGCCTCAGACTGAAAACTGGAACGCCGGTTACCGTGGCAGTCAGAAGTGAAAATCTGATTTTTGATGAAAAATGTCAGAGTGGTCTCGAGGCAACTGTTGAGGAGAAAAGCTTTGCAGGTGGATTGCTTCGTGTTGTTCTTAAGCTTTCGGATGGAACAGAGGTTATTGCGAACAGACATGGAATTGACGCAGGTGTGCAGCCTGGTCAGAAGGTTACCTGTCATTTTGATGCGAAAAACGCAGTTCTGGTAGATCTTCCGTCTGAAACAGAAAGCGGGGCGAAAGAATGAAAAAACAGAAATCCGGTTCTGTCTGGATGATCCTGCCATTATATATTTTTACGATTATCTTTGTGGCAGGACCGCTGCTTTATATGGTAGCACTCAGTTTTGCGCAGCCAAAAGCCGGCCATGGTGTAGAGTGGGTATTTACTCTTGAGAATTACCGTAAGATTTTTGATCCGGTTTATATGAAGACTTTTACCGGATCCTTTCAGCTGGCAGTGACCAGTACCATAATCATCTGTCTGATCGGTTATCCTTTTGGATATTTTATGGCGAAACTTTCGGATGAATGGAAAAAACGTGCAATGATTTTTCTGATGCTTCCATTCTGGGTGAATTCTCTGATCCGTCTGTATGGATGGATGATCATCCTTCAGACAAAAGGTCTCCTGAATCATGTATTGAAAAGCCTTGGATTGATCGAGAAACCACTGCGTATTTTGTACAGTTATCCGGCGATTGTTATTGGTATGACTTATGTACTTCTGCCATTCATGATTCTTTCCGTGTATTCCAGTGCAGAAAAACTGGACTGGTCACTGGTTGAGGCGGCAAGAGATCTTGGAGCAAGTCCGGCAAAAGCATTCTGGACAGTTTCCTTTAAACTGACTCTTCCTGGACTTTTGTCAGGTGTGATCCTGACATTTGTTCCATCTATGGGACTGTTTTTCATTGCAGATATCCTTGGAGGAAATAAGATCGTTCTTGTCGGAAGCCTGATTCAGGAGCAGATGACGAGAGGAAATAACTGGCCGTTTGCGGCAGCACTGGCAGTTGTTCTTATGATTCTTACAACGTTGATGATCATGTTGTATCGTAAAATAGCAAATGCAAAAGAATTGGAGGGTATGGGATGAAAAAAAAGAATTCAAAGCTCTCCGGATTTTATCTTGGGCTGATTTTTGTACTGATGTATCTGCCGATCGCGGTAGTTATTGTGTTTTCATTTAATGAATCAAAGCTTCCTGTGCGATTTACCGGATTCTCGCTGAAATGGTATCAGGCGCTGTTTCAGGATAATGCCATGCTGGAGGCACTGGGAAACAGTCTGTTTCTGGGTGTGATCAGTTGTCTGGTATCCGCAGTCATCGGAACACTTGGTGCAGTCGGACTTTCCAGAATCCACTGGAAGACCAAAGGCGTTCTGGAGTATATTTCCATTCTGCCGTTAATGATTCCGGAGATTATCCTTGGTATGGTTCTGATGGCATTCTTCTATATGTTGAATCTGCCGTTTGGTATGCTGACACTGCTGATCGGTCACACTGTCTTTTGTGTACCGTATATTCTGATGGAGGTCAAAGCAAGACTGGCGGGAATGGATCCGTCTCTTGAGGAAGCGGCAAGAGATCTTGGAGCAGGACCGTTCCGGGCTTTCTGGGATATTATCCTGCCGCTTATCATGCCTGCTGTTTTATCCGGATCCCTGCTCGCATTTGCCATGTCCATGGATGACGTGGTCATCAGTATATTTATCAATGGCCCTCGTCTGGCAACATTGCCGATCAAAGTCTATACACAGATTAAAACGGGTGTAACACCAGAGGTTAATGCTCTTTGCACGATCATGCTGATATTCACACTGTTGATTTTATTTGTATATAATCTGATCGGAAGATTCACAAAGGGGAAAAAACAAAAAGGTTAAGAAACTCTTTTCAAGGAAGTAAAAGTAAGCTATACTTAATTCGGATAAACTTTATCAAGAAGTTTATATAGAAAGAATAAGAGGAGTGAAGACTATGAAAAAATTACTGGTTTGTGCATTATGTGCAGCAATGGTCGTTCCGGCAATGAGTGTATCTGTAAGTGCAGATTCCAAAGAACTCGTACTTTACACATGGGAGAATATGTTCCCACAGGAAGTACTGGATGGTTTTGAGGAAGAAACTGGAATAAAAGTGGTATATTCCAATTTCGATACAGATGAAAATATGCTGGAAAAACTTTCTATGGCAAAAGGCGGCGATTATGATATTGTTGTTGCAGACGATTATATCATCGAAACTGCGATTCAGGAAGGTCTTGTAGAAAAGCTTGATACATCCAAATTATCCGGTTGGAATAATATAAATCCTCTGTATCAGGGTCAGTTCTATGATCCGAACGATGAATACACAGCACCGTACGGAGCAGGAATTCCACTCATTGTATATGATCCGGATATGGTTGACATCGATATCAAAGGATATAATGATCTCTGGGATGCTTCTCTTGAAGACAGTATCGCACTGACAGCGAACTATCGTGTTATCAATGGTATTACAAACCTTGCACTTGGTCAGGATTTCAATGATCAGGATACAGATGATATTAAGAAAACAGGTGAAAAGCTTCTTGAACTTGCACCGAATGTCCGTCTGATCCAGGATGACAATACACAGGATGCTCTTCTGAACGGAGAGGCAAGTGTTGCTTTTCTGTACACATCACAGGTAACAACAGCTCTTGCAGA
The DNA here is from genome assembly GCF_934372025.1 of uncultured Blautia sp. Classification (GTDB taxonomy): domain Bacteria; phylum Bacillota; class Clostridia; order Lachnospirales; family Lachnospiraceae; genus Blautia_A. The sequence goes on along the minus strand of NZ_CAKROJ010000003.1, from coordinate 53,548 downwards.
AAATCCGGATCTCAAAGTTGTATATCCGGAAGAAGGTCTTGGCTTTGGTGTTATGGGAATGTTTATCCCAAGTCAGGCTCCGGACAAGGATGAAGCATATCAGTTTATGGATTATATTCTTCAGCCTGAAAATGCAGCAAAATGTTTTGATTATATCGGATATTATTGCACAAACAAAGCAGCAGATTCACTGCTTCAGAACCAGGATCTTGTAGTACCTGATTCTGTAACAAAAGGATCAGCAGTAGAAAACATCAGTGCAGAAGCCGAGGAAGCTTACAATAAAAACTGGACAGAATTTAAGGCAGCCTGTGACTGATAGGAACAAGGGGGAAGCAGGATGGAAATCTATAAAGGTATTGCTACCTTTTCAGGAATAGCCATCGGCAAAATACTGTACTATAGCAGAGGGGAATATCAGATACGACAGTGTCTGGTAAGTAACATCAAAAAAGAAATTAATAACTTTCAGGAGGCACGGCTTCAGGCAGTTCAGAAACTACATGAACTGTACGAAGCCAACCGACTTCTTAATGAACAGGAGGCAGGCGTGTTTCTGCGCCAGATCAAACTGCTGGAATCTGAAAGTTATCAAAAGGCAATTGAGGGCAGCATTTCCAACGAAAAGGTTAATGCAGCTTATGCGGTCATGATCAACAGAGATGAACTGGTAGAGACATTCCGACATCTGGAGGAACCAGTGATCAAAAGAAGAATCAATGACATGCAGGAGATATCTAACCGTCTGATCCAGATTCTTGGTGGTGCGGCAATCCGAATCAATCTGGGAGAGGAACCTGTGATTCTGGTAGCAGAATCACTGTCCCCGACAGAGATCATGGAAATGGATAAAGATAAATTGCTTGGAGTGGTCATGCATCATGGCTCAGCAGTCTCTCATACATCGATTATGGCGAAAACAATGGAAATTCCGACACTGGTAGATATTCCGGCTGATGATGAATGGGATGGAATGACGGCAATCGTAGATGGATATACAGGAACGTTCTATCTCAATCCGGATGCGGAATTGCAGAAGGAATATAAAATTCGTTTGGAAGCAGATCGAAGAGAGAGAGAGGAACTTCTCAAACTGAAATCTCAGAAGGATGAAACGAAGGACGGAAGAAATATCGGTCTTTATGCCAATATTGGTAATATGAGTGATCTGAGCAGCGTTCTCTTTTATGGTGCCAAAGGCATCGGTCTTTTGCGAAGTGAGTTTCAGTATCTTGGACGAGAAAATTATCCCAGAGAAAATGAACTTTTCCGCGCATACAAAAAAGTGGCGGAGACAATGGGAGAACGTCTTGCGGTGATTCGTACGGTAGATCTCGGAGCTGATAAACAGGCACCGTATCTGGATATTCCGCAGGAGATTAATCCGATCATGGGTAATCGTGGAATTCGTTTATGTCTTGACAGAAGAAGAATGTTTAAGGCGCAGCTTCGGGCAATTTATCGTGCCAGTGCCTATGGCAATCTTGCTATGATGTTTCCAATGATCAATTCCGAGGAAGAAATGGATGAGATCGAACAGATTATAGAAGAAGTGAAAACAGGACTTCGAGAGAAAGAAATTCCATTTAAAGATATAAAGTTAGGCATTATGATCGAAACGCCTGCTGCAGTAATGATCAGCCGTGAACTGGCGAAAAGAGTTGATTTTCTGAGCCTGGGAACGAATGACCTGACGCAGTATACGCTTGCAATGGATCGTCAGAATCCGCTTTTGAAAGACAAGTATAACGATCATCATCCTGCAATTCTCCGTATGATCCGTATAGTCGTGGATGCTGCACATCAGGAGCAGCGAAAGGCTGGTATCTGTGGTGAGATTGCGGCAGACACTGCACTGACGAAAAAATTTCTGGAAATGGGAGTAGATTTTCTGTCTGTAGTTCCGGCATGTGTGCTTCCGGTTCGTAAAGCTATCCGTGAAACAGATCTTGGAGACTCCTGCGATTCTGGCATTAAATGAGGATAAGCATGAATAAAAAAAGCAAAGTTATTCTTCTTCCCTGTAATTCTTACAGGGAAGAAATTGTTTATGAGAATCTTGAGATTGGTCTGGAACTTCTGGGCGGACTTGAGAATATAGTAGGAAAAGAAGAATCTGTTTTATTGAAACCAAATCTTCTTAAAAAAGCAGAGGTTGATAAGGCTGTGATCACACACCCGACAGTTGTTGGTATGTTTGCCAGACTGATGCGTGAAAAAGGATATCAGAACATGGCACTTGCAGACTCCTGCGGTAATGGAACAACCTCCAGGGTGATTCAGGGAACAGGAATGGATCGTTATCTGGAGGAACTGAATATTCCGGCTATTGATTATACAAAGGGAGTTCATGTGGATTATCCGGAGGGAATACAGGCGAAGGAATTTATTCTGCCAAAAGAACTTCTGGAAAAGGATTGTGTGATTTCGCTTTGTAAGATGAAGACGCATGCACTGGAAAGAATTACCGGTGCTGTGAAAAACAGCTATGGGTTTGTATATGGCTTTCATAAAGCGAAGGGACATACGCAGTATCCAAGTGCTGACAGTTTTGCCAGAATGCTGATAGATCTGAACCAGTATGTAAAACCGCGTCTGTATATTATGGATGGAATTGTTGCCATGGAAGGGAACGGTCCGGGTTCTGGTGAGCCGGCACCAATGAATGTAATGCTGATGTCACAGGATCCGGTTGCACTGGACAGTGTATTTTGTAACCTTGTGCATCTGAAACCGGAAATGGTTCCGACAAATTATCATGGAGAAAAAATGGGACTTGGAACCTGGAAAACAGAAGAAATTGAGATTATTACTCCTGATGGAGTGATCGCAATGAATGATGCTGTGGCACAATACGGCAATCCATATTTTGACGTGGATCGCAGAGAAGTACGTTCCGGCATGTGGGAACGTCTTGCGAAAGCGCTGAATATTTTCCAGAAAAAGCCATATATTGAACCGGAGCGTTGCATCCGTTGTGGAATCTGTGTCAAAAGTTGTCCTGTTCCTGAGAAAGCAATTGATTTTCGAAAGGGAAGAGAAAATCCACCGGTTTATGATTATAAGAAATGTATCCGGTGTTTCTGCTGTCAGGAAATGTGTCCGGAAAAAGCAATTCAAGTAAAATAAGAGAAACAAAAAGCCACCACCTGAAAGGATACTTCTCAAAAGTCAGTTTAAAAGCTGACTACGGAAGAACTATTCAGGTGGTGGTATTCTTTTGAAGAAAACTATCTTATTGTGTTATGGAGTTGTCTGATGAAGTCCGGAGTTGTGCCACAACATCCTCCTACAACAGAAGCTCCGTTTTCGATAAGAACCTTCATATATTTTGCAAATTCTTCGGCATGCATACTGTAAACAGCATTTCCATTGTCATCAATAACCGGCATACCGGCATTTGGTTTTGCGATTACAGGAATAGATACATTTTCACGGATACTGCGTACAACTGATACAAGCTGGTCTGGTCCGACAGAACAGTTAATGCCTACAGCGTCTGCACCGGCGGCCTCCAGTGAAACAGCAGCTTCCACGGCATTACCGCCACTGAAAATACTTCCATCTGCTTCAACAGTCATAGTACACATGATCGGAAGATCGCACACAGATGCCGCAGCATCAACAGCGGCAAGAGTTTCTTCAATATTGATCATAGTCTCAGCAGCAATCAGATCAATGCCAGCGTCTGCAAGAATGCGGATCTGTTCCTGATACATCTTAAATGCATCTTCATAAGTATAATCTCCGTCAGCAGTAATGAAAGAGCCGGATGTCGTAATATCACCGGCTACATAGACGCCGTCAGTTACCAGTTCTCTGGAATAACCTACCAGAGTACGGTTGATCTCTTCAATCTTGTCCTGTAAACCGTGTTTTTCAAGATTCATACAGTTTCCGCCAAAAGTTGGAGCGTAAATCACCTGACTGCCTGCCTGGATATAGGCACGCTGTAAATTCTGAATGATGTCTTTGTGTTCAATAACCCATGTCTCCGTACAAATCCCTCTTGGCATACCGCTTGCCATAAGGTTGGAACCGGTAGCTCCATCCAGAATAAGGACATTCTCTGTCAGTTTTCGAAATTCTTCTTTCGTCATTAGTTCGTTGCCTCCTTGATGAAAAAATAAATGCATAAGCAACTTACCTGTAAGCTCCGCATTTCTGTCGGAAAGTGCTTATTTCGGTATTGTTATGAACAGTTAACTGTTCAGATTCCTATTATAACATGGGAGCAGGTGTATTTCTACAGAAAAATAAAAGGAATAATATGCATACAGTAATAATGGTTACTGTCCAAAATAACTGATAATGATAATAGACGAGATTCGACAAAATTAGAAATTGCAGCAAATCATAAGCTGTGATATTTTATATATATATTCTTAACCGGCAGTTCTGTCGGCTGATTTCCCAAATACAATATTATATCAGTAATTAAATCAAAAATGCAGGAGGTAGAATAAGTGAATCTATTTGAGTACACGTACTGCGGGAATTATAACCGGCAGATACAGAATCTTGCCAGAATTGTTCCGGAGAAATGGAGTTTTGATGGAAATGATGATAATGGCATTTTGAAAGGATATCTGGAGCATACGTTTCAGCGGGTTTACGAGGAGGGAAAAATACTTGAAACCACAGAATATGCAATTTTTAATACAGGCCTGTTTAACATGTATTATCAGCCTGTATATGCATATTTTATTCCAAATCTGGTGCCGGACAGGCAAAGATGGTATCTGGATGGATTTTATACCGAATATCATCTTTTGAAATCGGGAATCGTCAGTCTTCCGAAGCGGGCGGAATATGTAGGAAATCCCGCGGAACTTATTTTTGATACTGGTCTGGACATAGTGCCCCAGTATGAGCATATTTTTGAAGAGGCCAATAATAATCAACGTCTTCCGGAAACGATTCGTACGAGTGTGATGAAAGTACAACTATTTGATGGAGCACTGCGACAGACAAAGCGAATGCTTGAGGCAGATTATCGAACAGCAATTCCTCAGTATTACAATCACGGAATACAGTTTCTGATTCCTGTGTGTCTCCAGAACCCTGAAAGAGCCGATCTGGCACTGGCATGTGTAAGGACAGAAGATGGAAATAAATATCTGGGAAGGACATGCCTGACGCTCAGAATGGCGTATCATAACGCCAGACTTCTGGCTAAAATTCACAGTAGCTGGTTATATCCATAAAAAATAAAGGAGAGAAAAAAGATATGAGTAAAGTAAAAGAGAAGAAATCAGTAAGATACAAGATATGGATGATTGCAGGAATAATTCTCTGTCTGCTGATGATTCCAATCGTAGTTATCAACTGTACACTGATTTTCAGGGGATATACAAACAGTGAAAGCGTTCCCGGAATTGGTGGTATCGTGCCAATGATCGTGCTTACAGATTCTATGTATCCGAACATTCAGTCAGGTGATCTGATCTTATGTCATACAGAAGATGCAGAAAAGGTGCAGGTCGGAGATGTGATTGCATTTCTTGATCCGGCTGGCAATGGTAAAACAGTTGTGACTCATCGTGTTGCAGAAATTACAAAAGATGAGAATGACAGCCTTGCCTGGGTGACAAAAGGGGATGCCAACAATACAAAAGACCCCACAGTCGTTCCTGCCCAAAATTTAGTAGGTGTTTATCAGCGAAGGTTTGCGAAGCTTGGAGATTTTGCAATGTTTATGCAAACGACACAAGGAATGCTTCTCTGCGTCGTCTGTCCGATTTTATTACTGTTTCTCTGTGATAAGATCCGACGCAGAGTTTATGAGAATGCAGGCAAAAAAGAAACAGATGCACTGCTTGCGGAGCTTGAATTGCTGCGAGCCGAAAAAAGAACACAGGAAGCTGATAAATTTTAGGATATTTGGGTCCGATATGCCACACGGAACTGGATATAAATAAACACATACCTGAAAGGAGATTTTACAGAATGAAAAGAAACAAGACAATGAGAACAGCTGCTGTTCTGGGGGCAGCAGCATTATTGACAACAGGTGCCGTGACAGGAACACTTGCAAAGTATACAACCATGAACAGTGGAACGGACAGTGCAACAGTTGCCAAATTTGGTGTAAAAATCAATGTAAATGATGATATGGGGTTGTTTAAAACACACTATGATAAAGATACAAAAGATGATCAAGCAAACACAGTTGTAAGCGCTGGTACTGATAATAAAATTGCACCAGGAACTAAAGGGAATATGAATTTTAGCATTGAAGGAATGCCAGAGGTAGCTACAAAATTGACAGTAACTGTTGATGATATCGAAACCATACTTCTTAAAGCTAGTACATATTCACTTGATGCAGGAAAATTTGCGGAAAAAGACTGTAAAGTGACTACAACTACGGATTATGAACCAATTAAATGGTACTTTGGTGAAACAGCGATCAATGATAGCACAGTTTATGACAAGACGCTTAATCAGCTTAAATCAGAACTTGAGAAATTGACAATTGTAAATAAACCCAATGTATCATTAAACAAGACTTATTATATTGGTTGGAAATGGGACTATGAGACAGATATAGATGATGATGAAGCAACATGGTCTTATAACAATGCAGCTACAGCACCTTATAAAGATGCAAAAATTGCAAACTTTCTTGATACATATCTTGGTGATGAAACAAATCTTCAGACAGAAGCATTCAAGCTTCAGATCTCTGTGACGCAGGTCGATTGATACCCATAATAACATAAAAATAAATATGCGATATAGAAAAATTCGTTCCTGTTAAGTGGCAGGCAGGAACGTTTTTTTGTGTAATAGGAAATTACTCCGTAATGTTCCTATTACACAAAAAAGCTCCGCGAGGATGCGACCAGATGTATGAGGAATATGTCTGCTGAAGCAGACTTGTCCGCTTTGTTCCTGTTTTTTACAAATAGTGGAAATGTTTCAGATGTTGTGAGACAGTTTTCTGTTTTTTGTAAAAAGTGGAAACATGAGCAGAATGAAATGAGAAGGAGGAAAGCAAATGTCAGAGAGGGTTTCTGTCAGTGAAAAATTTAATGTGCTGACCAGAAGGAAATGCTGGTGGTTCGTGATATTGTTGTTGATTCTTACAATATTGACAGTGATTTTTGTCGGAGAAAGTCTTTGTCGGGCTTCAGACCATAAAGCTTATGAAATCCGGCTATTTCAGGGTGTGGAAAGCTTTTCGGGAAGCAGATCCTATTCTGGGAAAGGTTCAGCGAAGAACACTGCAGGAAACAAAAGGATATTTGATTTTCGGGTTACAGATAATGAAAGCATATGGGGCAGGAAGACAGAAATATCACTTTTTCATGATCAGTATATCAATAAAACAAAAAAAGTTACGGTACAAGGTGAGGATAATAAAAAAGTGATCGCACCGGGAACGGAAAGCAGTTACAGATTTATTATCCGAAATTTCAGTAAATGGAAGGCACATTATCAGGTGCGGCTGAGTACTGCTGCAAGTATGCCCGTAGAAAAATTTCCGGTTGAAATTCGTATGTTAAATGAAGAAGGCTGGATAACAGGCGAGAATGGAAACTGGAGAAGTTTTGATGAAATAAATGCAATTGCGGAGGAGAGAATTCTCAATCCCGGACAGAGTATGGAATATACACTTTACTGGAGATGGAAGTATGATCGTGATGCGGATGAAGAGGACACTTTGCTTGGAAACGCAATGCTGAATCCTGTAACTGAGACTGCACAGATGGATTCCTGCACCGTAACGCTTCATACAACAGCAGCAGCGGATGTTTCCGGAGCGAATGGCGAAAACACAGAGGCAGCAGAACATACAGGAACAATTTTCAGAAAGGCTGTAAAAACCGGGGATACAACATCCATATGGAAATGGATTCTGCTTATGGGTATAGCGGGAATGGTATTTGTCATAGTTGTCCGAAGATATTTATTGCTTCGAAAAGCATATCTGGTTTTGTTTGTACTGCTGACATGCGGTGTTCTGTGCCTGATACGTGTACCGAAGATATCCGGGAATCTGCTTCCAATGCCACTTGGGTTTGGAATGGCAAATGTTTTATCCGGGAGTATGGAACCGGCTTTTTCTGCAGGAACATTAGTTATAGTGAAGAAAAGCAAAGAAATCAGGGAAAACGATATTGTTGTTTATCAGTCAGGAAAGAATCTGGTTGTTCATCGTGTGATTGCCATCTGTAATGATCAGATTACAACAAAAGGGGATGCAAATAATGCACCGGACCCCTCCTTTGACAGATCTGAAATAAAGGGCGTTGTGACAGGATGGATTCCACATCTGGGAAGGATATTAAACATATTTCACAGATGCAGGAGAGTTGTTTTTGCGATTTTGCTGATTTTTGTTTTGGCGCAAATTCTCTTCTGGGAATATGAAAAAAGGAAGATGGATGATCTGCTTCCGAGAATATGTACCTTAATAGCAGGAATCAGCATTCTGTCGATATGGTTGACTGGAAATATATATGCCAGATATATCATACAGGTTTCCGGTACGGAGAAAGGCAGGACAGCGAGATTTAACATTATGGAGAACAATACACTTGAAAATAAACAGACATTTACACTAGTGCCAGGTGAAATGGAATATTTAAATCTGGAACTTGAGAATGACAGTGACGTGGTTGTCCGGTATATGCTTACCATTGAAGTTGATGGAAATCTTCCGCTGGATATCGGAATAAAGGATAAAAATACTACAGATGAGTTGATCAGAGAAACGGATGATCGATGGATAATAGAACGGAAAATGCTGGTCAGTGATACAGATCAATTTCGTTTTGCTCTTTCTCTCACAGATGCAGATTATACGAATTCCGGAGGTGTTGCAATGATCCATATGACAGTAAAAACAAAACAGGCAGATAATTGAGGTGACAGTATGGCAGAAAGAAAAAACATAAAGTGGAAGAGGTTTGTATACTGTCTGACAGGTGCTGTGATTATTTTGTCCGGTTGTCCGGGAGGTGGGATTCTGGCGAGATATATACGGAATATGACTTCAGATCCGGGGCAGATTCTTGCAGAAAAATTTTATTTTACAACAGATCTTCTTGGCGATACCAGAATGGTATCAGCGAATAAAGATTTGCAGGAAGCTTATTGTTTTGGGGAGAAATCAACAGAAGGTATCTGGTATCTGTATGGGAACCATGAACATAAAGTTCATTTACAGGTACGGAACTACTTTGATGACCTGCGTATTGAAAACAGTGAAATTCGTTTCATGGGGGAAGTAGTGGTGCAGGACTCAGAAGGTCGCAGGATATCAATGAAAAAAGGCAGTTCTTTTCCTGTATTGAAACAGGGAGAAGATCAATTCAGCGAAGGATTGTTTTTGAATACTTCTGAAAAACAGAGTATGGCACTTACGCTGGAAATACCATCTTCTCTTGCGTGGGATTATGAAAACGGAAGTACGGTGACTGTGAAAATCAGAAGTGTGAAGCCATATAAGAAAACTCTTATAATGAATTTTATTCTGAACAGGACAGATGCAGAACTGAAATACAAGGTGATCGACAGCGCTGGACGTCCTTATGCAGAACTGATTCTTATCTCAGACAGAGCAGATATGCCACAGCCTTATATCACCTGGTCAGACAGTCTTTCGATTGATAATACCAATTCGCTGACATTTATTTGTGTAAACGGGAATTTCATGCAGCAGCCAGGTATGGAAAGTAGAAATATGCAGATTTCTCAGCCTCTTAAAACAGGCCAGAGTGAAACGATTTGTTTTTTTAAGAATGATTTGAGTGTGGATTATACTAAGAGTGAAACGATTGTAAAACCGGATACGGAGAACAGATATATAATTCAGGTCGGAATGAATTAAAAAAGGGGGAGAATGTTGAAAAAAGCAAAAAACTGGAAAATTGGATTAATCGTTGTTCTTATGATGTTGTCTGTATCAGTTAGCAATATCCATGCAGATTTCTGCGATAATGAAGAAGTTGTTTTTCAGCAGGAACAGATGATTGATGAAACAGATGAGAAAATCACGGAGAATAATGAGTTTGATACAAGTACTGAAATAGAAGAACCGCAGCAGACAGATGCAGCGGTACAGAATGAGAAGAGTGACGGTGAGAATTTTATCTGTGAAGAAAAAAGTCCGATTGTAAATGGAGAAGATTCTTCTGATATGGAAAAGGAAGAAAAAGAGATATTTGAGGATGAAGCGGAGAACAGAAATGTATATCTGAGAGAAAAAAGGTCGGTTATTTACGTGAGGGATGCTTTGCCGAATGAAGTAACTATTCAAAGCAATGCTGAAGAATATCTGAGAGAGCACGATGGCTCTGATTATAAAAAAGCTGTACATTCTGTGGAGGAAGCATATGAGCTTCTTGATATGTCCGGAGGAAGTGGAAATATTATCATCTGCGGGAAATTCTGTATGCAGACCAGCAGTCAGATTCCTGCCTGTTATGGAATGGTATACTGGAGCAGTCTCTGGGGAGATATGGATTACAGAAAAAACGAAGAAAATCCGGCATATTTGTATCTTTATGGAAAATCAGATTCGTATATAAGCCTGCAAAGTGATCTTACGCTTCAGAATATGGATATCTGCTATGAGAAAACTAACAGGACGGGAATTGACGCAAATGGATACAAGTTGTGTATTGGAAATGATATTGGGACAGAAGTCAGAGAAGAACAGATTGCTGACGTGAGAATCTCTCCTGCAGTCGATGGAAAAATGGGAAGTGCTGAACCTGAGAACTTTTATGTCATCGGAGCTGGTTTATGTTCCAGACAGGTAGAGGATGTTCATATAGGGCTTTATAATACAGAAATTGGCGGACTGATCATTCTGTATGGTGATGTAACTGTCGGAAGCGAAACGCAGTCTGCAGTTGTTGAAGTGATTGTTCGTGATACGAATATTGTTCAAAAAGAGTATAGTATCAGCAGAGATCTCGACGGAAATCTGTGCAGCAGTAAGATTTACGGAAGGCTTACGGTCTCAGAGGAACTATACACCAGAAATCTGGAGTTTGTTGAGGTCAGTGGTGGTACTTACACAGAAATTACAGATTCGGCAGTAAGAAACTACATTAATAAAACGGAAAATGCAAAAAAACTATCCTTCCAGAAATTTCACGATTTTGTTATGGCAGAGAAAAAAACAATACTGATGATGGATGGAAGGGATGACAGAGCCTGTGGATTTTTGCTGAATGATGGAAATATACTGTCTGATATATCAGATGGATCAGAGAACACAGAAATTATTATACTTGGGGGATTTACCGGCAGCAGTCAGCTCTGGAATCCGGATGCTTCCGTTCAGAATTCAGATAATTCATTGAGAATACAGCTTGGAAATAAAGACAGGGGAAGCTTTGTATCACTGCAGAATTCTTCAACAGAGACTTCCGGGTTTAAGAAAGACTGTTATATAAGAAGATCTGTCTGTATAGATATATATCCGGGCACAAGACTGGGAGATGGTCAGGATTGTGTCGTTTATATGGATAACACAGGAAGCAAAGAGGAAAAAGGAAGGGTCTGCACGACAGAAGAAGGTTATCCTGTGCTGGCATTTCATTCCGGCAGTTCTGGGCAGGAGGCCTATTATCTGAAGGAACTGACAAATTTCAGTATTGAAGCAGATGGCTGCAGGGTTATAAATGAAGATGAAAGGTCGACAGTTTCAAGTATTGCATTGAAAAATGGCGGTTCTTATGAAGAAACATTTAATGAGACAGGGATTCTCTCATTAAAAAGAGTTCAGATGGACGTGAACAAGACCGGTGGAGGAAATCTGTATTCTTCAGGTGACGGAAATCATTTTTACGGGATTTCCGGAATTTCGACAGAAGGAGACTGTACGATTGAAAATGGAAAGCTTTCTCTATCAGGATCAAATAGTTTCGGTTCAGTAACAGGGATCGGAAATGCGGCATTTTGTGGAGCGCCTGGAACGACCATAACAACAAATAAGGCGAGTGCGGAAGAAACCATTTTGTTGTACTGCAGTCAATATGAGAATACGATGTCTGACGGAATGCCAGCTGAACAAATGGATTTTCTGATCAGGGTTATTGTAAAGGAAGAAAATGCAGAAGAAACGTTGTTCACGGCAGGTGCGGCAGTGGCTGAGAAAAATATCACTCCGCTCAGAGTTATGAGAGACGGATGTGGGACAATATGGACAATGGAAACGGAACGAGAAAAGCAGGTAAGTTTAATGCAGGAGGCGCATATTGCTCCCGGAAGATTATTTGCAGGCGTCACATCGGATATACCTGTAAATATTACGAGGGACTCTGCCTTTACAGCTCAGTTTCATACAGAATATATTCCAGATGATATTAATATGGAAGGAGCAAAACAGTTTACAAAGAGATTGATGCTGAAATCTGTGGATGGAAAAGATGCTTTCTATCTTCCAAAGGGAACTACGATTGTACTTCTGGAACAACGAAAAAACGCAATGCCTGCGTACTGGTATTATTATTGTACGAAAAGAGAGTCGGAGATAGAACTGAACGGGTTTAAAATGATGAATACTGTACAGGAAGAAAATACGGAAACATTCGGCGGAATGACAGAAGATACAGGTAAGTCTGATGTGACAGAGGATATGATTTTTGTTTTTGATTTTGCAAGAGTGGAAAAAGCGGACTGGCCGGAAAATGGTCAAAAACTGCAGGGAAAGCTCATGCTGCAATATATGGACAGGACAGAATCCTGCAAACCTCTTATTTTTGAAATTGCGTCACACAATAACGGAATTCAGAAATTTGAGATAATAAATCAAACGTCACCTGCTGTATACAGACAAAGGGAACGTATAAAGTTCGAACTAAATATTGTTCCGGAAGAGAGTATTCAAAACACAAAGTATCAGGAACGAGAATATGCAGTACTTCTGTGTATCAGAAAAATAGCAGATTTGTCAGAGATTGCATTTCCGGAAGGAATGAGCTTTTTTCTTGACGGGGTACGTATGAATCCAGGTTTGAATGGCAGATCAGTGATCGTACCGGTCAGGACGGAAGGAAGACACAGGATAGAAATAGAAGCTCTCTTACATGCTTTTGAGAAAGGAGAATATGAACTGACAGCAAGACTGTGCACAACTAGTGAAACAGGATATTTTAACGGAGAGTCTGAAAGTACGGACATCAAAGCAGTAAGTAACTTTACAATTACAGATGCGGCGGAATATGCTTTGAAGATACAGTCAAAAAACAATCCTGATACTGCTGATCAGATAGTCAGAAAAGGAGAGACACTTTTGCTTACAGTCAGTACAGATGGCGCGCTGGCTGATGAGAAAATAGAGGTTCAGCTATATCGTTATTACAACGGAAATTATATAAAAAAAGCAGTAGACTCTGTTCTGACAGAAGTACCGATCCCTGCTGAGAAAATGTATATGTGGAAACCACGGGTAGCCCTTACTGCAGATGCCGGAACTTATCGTCTTGAGTTTATTTATCATAATCGGACTGAGTACTGGGATTTCATTGTAATATGACGCGTTTTTATGTTATAATCGTATTAAGTCTATTGAAATTGTAATGGTTTTATGATACAAAAATAGAGTTACCTATTAATGATTTTTTAGGGAAAAAGAGGGGATATTAGGGAGGAAAAGCCAATGAGCAATAAGCTGATCGACTTGATCGATATTTCCAAATCTTATGGCATGCAGACTGTGTTGGATGAGCTGAATCTTTATATCAGAGAGAATGAATTTCTGACACTTCTCGGACCAAGCGGATGTGGAAAGACTACTACACTTCGTATTTTGGGAGGATTTGAAACACCGGATAAAGGTCATGTGATTTTTGATGGACAGGATATTACGAATCTTCCGCCTAATAAACGACAGCTGAATACCGTATTTCAGAAATATGCGTTATTTACGCACATGAATATTGCGGATAATATTGCCTTTGGATTAAAGATAAAAAACAAAAGCAAACAATATATATATGATAAGATAAAATATGCATTGAAACTTGTGAATCTTGAGGGCTTTGAAAATCGTATGCCGGATTCATTAAGTGGTGGACAGCAGCAGAGAATTGCAATTGCGCGAGCTATTGTAAATGAGCCAAAAGTACTGCTTCTGGATGAACCGCTGGGTGCACTGGACCTGAAACTTCGACAGGACATGCAGTATGAGCTGATCCGACTGAAAAATGAACTTGGAATTACATTCCTGTATGTTACACATGATCAGGAGGAAGCACTGACAATGTCAGATACTATCGTGGTCATGAATCAGGGGTACATACAGCAGATCGGTACACCTGAAAAAATCTATAATGAACCGGAAAACGCTTTTGTTGCAGACTTTATCGGAGAGAGTAATATTATTTCTGCGACAATGGTGCAGGATCGTCTTGTTAAGATTCTTGGCATAAATTTTGCCTGTGTGGATGAGGGATTTGGCCAGAACAGACCGGTCGATGTTGTGATACGTCCTGAGGATATCGATCTTCTGAAACCAGGTCAGGGAAGTATTGACGGCATAGTTACACATATGATTTTTAAAGGTGTTCATTATGAAATGGAGGTTATGGCAAATAACTATGAATGGCTTGTGCACAGCACAGATATGTTCCCGGTCGGAACAGAGGTCAGCATTCATGTAGATCCATTCGATATTCAGATCATGAAGAAACCGGAATCAGAAGATGAGGAGGCGGTAAACATTGAAGAATAAGCGTATGCTTGCCGGACCTTATCTGTTCTGGTCCGTTTCTTTTGTTGTGATCCCTCTGCTGGTAATTGTCTATTACGCGTTTACCAGTGATGAGGGAACATTTACGTTTTCGAATCTGGCACAGATCACGACACCGGAAAATCTGAAGGCATTGGGAATGTCAATCCTTCTGTCCTTCCTGAGTACCTTGTTTTGTCTGATCCTTGCATATCCGCTGGCAATGATATTGAGCCAGAATCAGGTCAGTCAGACGAGTTTCATTGTACTGATCTTTATTCTGCCGATGTGGATGAACTTTCTTCTCCGTACACTGGCATGGCAGACATTACTTGAAAAAAACGGTGTTATCAACAGTGTTCTGAGTTTTTTACATCTTCCGGCACTGGAGATCATCAATACACCATATGCGATCATTCTTGGTATGGTATATAATTTTCTGCCTTTCATGGTGCTGCCGATTTATAACGTACTGGCCAAGATTGATCCGAATGTTATTAATGCAGCACGTGATCTTGGCGCCAATTCTGTGCAGACTTTCTTGAAGGTTATCTTTCCACTGAGTATTCCGGGAGTCATCAGCGGTATTACAATGGTTTTTGTACCGGCTTTAACCACTTTTGTTATTTCTGATCTGCTTGGAGGAGGTAAGATCCTTCTGATCGGTAACGTTATTGAACAGTCATTTAAACAAAACAGTAATTGGCATGTGGGAAGTGGACTTTCTCTTGTATTGATGGTATTTATCATCGCAAGTATGGCACTTGTGGCCAAATATGATAAAGAGGAAGGAGGGTCAGCGTTTTGATCAGAAAATATTTACAGAAGATATATCTGACCCTTATTTTGATTTTATTATATGCACCTATCGTGACACTGATCGTTCTGTCATTTAATCAGTCCAAGACGAGAGCCAAGTGGGGCGGATTTACACTGAAATGGTATAAGGAACTGTTTCGAAATGAGCAGATCATGAGTGCATTTTATACGACACTGATCATTGCATTTATTTCAGCAGCTGTAGCTACCATCATAGGTACAGCTGCAGCAATCGCGATCCAGGGTATGAAGCAGAAATGGAAGACCATGTATATGGGACTTACCAACATCCCTATGATGAATGCCGAGATTGTCATGGGTGTGTCACTGATGCTTCTTTTTATTGCATTTCATATGACTCTTGGGTTTGGAACGATTCTGATCGCACATATTACATTTAATATACCTTATGTCATATTAAGTGTGGCACCGAAACTGAAACAGACGAATCGATATACATATGAGGCAGCACTTGATCTGGGAGCACCTCCGGTCAAAGCTTTCTTCAAGGTTGTATTTCCTGATATCGTGCCGGGTGTGCTGTCCGGATTTATGCTTGCATTTACCATGTCACTGGATGATTTTGTAATTACACATTTTACAAAAGGACCTGGAATCGATACGCTTTCAACAAAAATCTATACGGAAGTCCGAAAAGGTATCAAGCCTGAAATTTATGCACTTTCTACAATTATGTTTGTTACAGTTCTTGTACTGCTGATCCTGGTTAATTATTCTCCGAAGGAAGAGGAGGAGACAACCGTCAGAAAGAAAGTGCGCAGACCATCCAAAGTTAAGAAGATCATGATACAGAGAGTAGTTCCTGTTGCAATCTGTATTATTTTTATCGGCGGTGGTTTCTATTACGCAAAAGAGAGCGATGTCCTGAATGATGAAAAACTGGTTGTTTACAACTGGGGCGAGTATATCGATCCGGAAGTACTGACCATGTTTGAAGAAGAGACGGGGATTGATATAATATACGAAGAATTTGAGACGAACGAGATTCTTTATCCTAAAATCAGTTCCGGTGCAATTGCCTATGACGTGATCTGTCCAAGTGATTATATGATTCAGCGAATGATCAAGAATGATCTGCTTGCGGAAATTGATTTTGATAATATTCCAAATCTGAAAAATATTGGAAAGCAATATCTGGAACAATCCAGACAGTTTGATCCTGAAAATAAATACTCTGTACCATATTGTTGGGGAACAGTTGGTATCCTTTATAATAAGACAATGGTAGATGAGCCGGTTGACAGCTGGTCGATTCTCTGGGATCCGAAGTACAAAGATAACATTCTTATGCAGGATTCTGTAAGAGATGCATTTGGTGTTACACTGAAATATCTTGGATACTCCCTGAATTCTACAGACCTGGATGAGCTGAATGCAGCAAAAGATCTTCTGATCGAGCAGAAGCCACTGGTTCAGGCATATGTTATTGATCAGGTGCGTGATAAGATGATCGGAAATGAAGCAGCACTTGGTGTGATCTATTCCGGTGAAGCAATCTACACACAAAAAGAAAATTCAAATCTGGAGTATGTGATTCCAAAAGAAGGTTCAAATATCTGGATTGATTCCTGGGTAATTCCAAAGAATGCCGAGCATAAAGAAAATGCTGAAAAATTTATTGATTTTCTTTGCAGACCGGATATTGCACTGATGAATTTTGAGTATATTACATATTCTACACCAAATGAGGCCGCTCGAGAGCTGATCGAGGACGAAGATATCCGTAACAGTAAGATCGCTTTCCCGGATCTTTCGAAGTATGATAATCTGGAGACATTCCAGTATCTGGGAACAGAGGCAGATCAGACATATGGTGATTTATGGAATAAAGTTAAATCTTCATAACTGTTCCAGAGTACAGATACAGTATGTATTGTGAACAGAAGGCTTTGTAACAGTTATCTGGAAATGAAGGGGATGGAAAACAATGAAAAAGTATGGAATAAGGAAATTCCTGTTTGCAATTCTGATTGGAATATTTGCATTGCAGGTAAGTGTGTATGCTGATGTGGAAAAATTAAACATCAGCCAGATCATTCAGCAGGGAAATGATGTTTACTTGTATGTCAGTGCTCTTGATAATACCGGAAGACCTTCCGGAGAAGCATTGAACGCAGATCAGCTGTCGGTAAAAATCGACGAAGCGAAAGCTTTATCAATTCAGGATGCTGCGGTTTATCAGAATCTTGGACTGGGAAATTCATATATTTTCTGTATTGATGTTTCAAAATCCGTTACAGAAGATGAAATGAAGGCAATTAAAGACAGTATGACTGATTTTGTAAATAATATGAATGCAAATGATTTTGCAAGAATTATTACTATTGGATCAGACATAACATCTGTCTGTGATTCCACACAGGATAAAAATGCTTTGAATAATGCAATACAGGGTATTGAGAGAAACGCTGATTATACGTATCTTTATAAGGGACTTTCTTTTGCAATGGACGGACAGAGAAAGCGTGTGAATAATATCCCGGGACGTGCCGCGATCATCCTGTTTACAGATGGAATGGATGATTCAGATGGAGCTTATACAGCAGATCAGTTAATGTCTGATTTTGCAACTACACGAATTCCGGTTTATGCAGTCGGACTCAAAGGAAAGGATTCCAGTGCTAATCTGAATGCGGTCGGACAGATCGCACAACAGTCTGGTGGAGATGTCTTTTCATACAATGATATGGGAATCGGTGAAGCTGTCCAGACAATCGGAAGCATTATGCAGAATAGTTATCAGGTGCACGTTCAGCCGGCTCTTGATAATTTTGGAAAGAAGAATCTGAACTGGAGTGTAATATATGCACCCGGCAATTACTCTGTTGAGAGCAAACCATATGTATATTCACTGGGAATGGAAAATGTAGTTCTGCCAACAGAAGCTCCGACTGCAACACCGGTACCAACGGTAAAACCAACAACAGCACCGGCTCCGACTGCAACACCGATACCTGAAAAAACAGCAATAGAAAAAGTGACAGATTTTCTTCATAAATATCTGATTGCCTGTGTAGCAGCTGTGATTGTGGTCATACTTCTGGTTGTTGTGATCCTGATCATGCGAAAACGTCGAAATAATTTTGAAAAAGAAGATCTGGTTGATGAAGAGAGCCCTGTTCCTGATGACAGATATGATGAGACTCTGTCAGAATTAGACCGAGATGAAACTCTTCCGATCGATATGTATGATTATGACAGTGATGAAACAATTTACGATGACAGCCCGGCAGGAATAAAGCTTGAATTTGAAATAACGTTTGAGGGACATACTGAGAAGGTAACCAAAAAACTTACAAATGAACTGATTCTTGGAAGAGGTCCTGAATGCGATGTGGATGTTGTATTAAATTCACCTTCGGAAAACAGAAAACATACATCCAGAAAGCATGTGTTCATTATTGATTGCCCGGAAGGTATTTATGTAAGGAATAATTCAAGAAATAAGACATATCTGAATGGAGTCGAGGTAACCAGTGATATGGCACTCTGCGACGGAGATGTTCTTCAAATGGGTAATGCAGTTGTAAAAATCAGAATTTATTGCTAAGACTGGATTAAGTTGAAGGAAAAAGAATGAGGAAAATGATCAGAATAGCATCCATGTCATTTGAGGGTGTTTTATTAAACCGGCCAGAGCTGGCAGGGGGATTGATTCTGGCAGCAGTATGCCTGCTGATTTTGGCAGTAATAATTGTATGCTTATGTCGAAGATCAAAGAATAAAAAGATTATAAGCAGAACAGAAGCTGACTCACCATCAGAAACTACTTTGAAATTATCAGACAGTGAAGCTACCTTTGAGCTTTCTGAAACAACTGCCGTTCCTTTACAGGAATCTCCTTTTGAAATAAAAAGTGCAGTAATTAACAATAAGGGAAATGTGCGCAGAAACAACGAAGATAATTTCTGCCTGAATGGTACGATCATGCAGCGTGAAAAGATGGATTGTGGAGCAGATCTTTCCGCCACCTGTAAGGATGCGTCACAGCTGTACGCGATCTGTGATGGTATGGGTGGAGTAGATAATGGCGAGGATGCATCGTATAATGCTGTAAGGATACTTTCTGAGAGAAAAGAGGAATGTGGGAGATGGACGGATCAGGCAGAATTTACCAGATTACTACGTTCTATTTCTGACAGGATTTTCAGGCAGTCGGAGCAGAAAGGGAAAAAATCAGGTACAACTCTGGCTGCGTTGATTCTGAATGATGGTAAGCTCACAGGTGTGAATGTAGGAGACAGCCGCATTTACCGAATGCGAAATCATAAACTGGAACAGTTGTCTTTGGATCATTCGAAGGTTCAGAGGATGATTTCGATGGGAATTATCAGTCCGGAAGAGGCGAAGACACATCCGGAACGTCATGTGATCACACAGTATCTTGGAATGCCGTCGAATTTACGATTTTCACCCTATTATGCAGCAGAGTTATCTTTAGAACCGAATGATATCTATCTGATATGCAGCGATGGCCTGACAGATATGGTAGATGACAGCAAAATCCTGGAGATTCTTGAAATGGAAGCAAAACCGGAAAATGCTGCACAGGCTCTTGTGAAGGATGCTCTTGAAAATGGTGGACGCGATAATGTGACAGTTATGCTGCTGCAGGTCACGGAGGATTCCGAAAGAGAAAAGTAATAATATAGCGAGGGACGTATGAAAGAGATTAACGATTTTGATGAAGACAAAACGCTTTCTTTATGGGAAGATGACAGTCAGAAGATGATGATTCTTGCAGATATGCATTCTGGAGAACAGTTTTCATTCATGTTAAAAAAGAATTGCATAGCAGGGAGGCGCAGACCTCCGTCTGATCTGCAAATCACCACACAGGACAGATACATATCCGGAAGTCATGTCTGCTTTGAAAAAAAGGGGAATGCAGTGTACATAAGGGACCTGAATTCCAAAAATGGAAGCTGGCTGAATGGACAGCGTATAGTTTCGTGTGTGCGTGTACATCAGGGCGACATTTTAAAAGTCGGCAGGTCAGAATTTAAAATATATTTGGGTTGAAATGGAGGCTATCTGATTATGGTACAACTGTTATTGTCCCAGAATGCAATTACCGTATACGAAATTCTGATTATCGTAATTCTTGTAATCGTGTTTATACGACAGAACAGAAAGAACAGAGATTTTGAAGAGCGCAGAAATATCAGCAATGAAAAAATGCGCAATGCGGCTTTGGAGGAAAAACTGAAGAATCCGGAGAGCAGAATGGAAATGTCCAGAAAATCTAATCCATTTGAGGTACAGTATACTGACAATTATTCAAATAATAATGAAACAGTACCGGACTTTCAGGTGGAAATAGAAGTATATACAGAGACAAGTGTACAGCGTCATCTTTTTGATCTGGAACGTGAGATTTTTATCGGCCAGGATAAAAACAATGATCTTGTACTTAATGATGTTCATGCAGTAAAACGGGGATGTTCTATCTGTATGAAAGATCATGCGGTATATATTAAAAACCGGAATTCAGCACCATCCGTCAGCATTCGAAGAGGAAAGAATCAAATGGTGATACAAAATCAGATGGTAAAGCTTCAGACAAATGATTTTCTGACGGTTGGAAAAACAGAAATGCATATATCAATTTATGAAAATTAGAATCAGGAGAAATAAAATATGGGGCTTGTCATTGCAGTTTATACAAAAGAAGCGTTTAAAGAATATGTTTTACCTGCAATCAATAATGCAGACTATTCTCTGGTAATTAATAAAGATGTTTTTAATCTCCGTAAAGATATCAGTCTTGAATTTGAAGTAATTAATGATGTCTGGAAGGTAAAGGCGGGTAAAACCTGCAGAATCTATCTTGAACAGCAGGAAGTGAAGGACAGAACAGTACTTGAGGATTCTCAGATGTTCAGGATTTTGTCCTATGATAAAAAACAGATCTTTTTTATTGTACACAGATGCAAAAAGGTATTCACAGCTTATCATAAATATGACATCAGTAAAACAGGAAGAATTACGATCGGTGAAGGTGAAAGTAACCTGATACAGTGTAATTATCGTCGGTTGATTTCCAGAGATCATGCGGAGATCGTCAAACGAGGCAGAGACTATGTGATTACCAGTAAAGGACAGAATGGACTGTATGTAAATGCAAAATATGTGACAGGTATCGAAACATTGCATTTTGGTGATTATATCAATATCTATGGTCTTCATATGGTATATCTTGGAGATATCCTTGCGATTGACACTGAAAATCTGAATGTTCGTGTTAACGAGAGATATCTGCTGCCTTATAAAGATGAAACAGAAAAACCGGAGCCTGATAAAGAAAATGAAGAGGCACCTCTTTCTGTAAAAATTCTTTTTCATCGTTCACCACGAATCATTGAGAAAATTGAACAGGAACCTGTAGAAATCGAAGAACCTCCGAAGGAAATGAAATCAAAAAAGAAACCGGTGCTGATGACGATCGGACCATCGTTTACAATGACGATTCCTATGCTGCTTGGAGCGCTTCTTATGATTGCTTCGTCTAAAACTTCCGGATATGGCGGAGGGCTTTTTATGTATTCCGGACTTGTCATGTCAGTTTCATCTGCAGTGGTTGGAGTGTCATGGGGAATTCTGAACATGCGCTATCAGAAAAAGACAGAAAAGGAAAATGCTGCACAGCGTTATGAGGCATACAGTAATTATCTTGTAAAGAAAACTGAAGAAATCCAGGAGAAATACAAACATAACAGAAATGCACTGGAGCAGATGTATCCTGATGTGAATACATGTTTGAACTATGATGAGCATTCCGTTATGTTATGGAATCGAAATGCAACACATGAAGACTTTCTGAGCTGCAGACTGGGACTGGGAGATGTCGATTTTCAGGTTCCGATCCAGGTACCGAAAGAAAAATTCCGGATGGAAAGAGATGAACTGGCCGAGAAACCGGAATTTATCCATCAGAATTATAAAACTCTTACGAATGTACCAATACTTCTGAATCTGCTGGAACATAAACTTACTGGTGTTGTAGGTGGACAGGGAAAGAAAGGAGCGATACAGGCTGCAAAAATCATGGCAGCTCAGATCGCAGCCAGCAATTGTTATACAGATGTAAAAATGGTTTTTGTATACGATGAAAATAACTCAGAAGATTCTGGTCAATGGGAATTTGCAAAATGGTTTCCACATGTATGGGCAGAAGATAAAAAAATAAGATACATTGCATCAAATCGTCTTGAAGCCGGAGAAGTTTTTTATGAGATTGCAAAGGTATTTCGTCAGAGACAGGAAAATGCAGTTTCTTATAACAGAGGAAACACTCTTCCAAAGCCATATTTTATCATGTTTTTGTCAGATCCATCTCTGATCGAGGAAGAACTTATTGCGAAGTATGTGTTTGATTTGTCGGGTGAAATCGGACTCAGTACAGTAATGCTTGCTGAAACGAGTGAACAGCTTCCAAATGCATGTGAATATATTGTTGAGAATGACAGCTATTTCCAGGGAATGTATAATGTATCAGCACAGAAAGAAGAACGTATCCGAGTTGATTTTGATTCGCTGGATGCAAAAAAACTTGTAGAGTTCAGCAGAAGACTTTCCAATATGGAAGTACAGGAGATTGAAACAGGTGGTGAAATTCCGAATTCTCTGACATTCTTTGATATGTACGGAATCACAAGGCCTTCTGAGCTGAAAGCTGAAGAGCGATGGCTGAAAAATCGTAACTATGATAATATCAGAGGCCTTATTGGACAGAAATCAGGCGGTGCTCCCTGTTATATGGATGTTCATGAAAAATATCATGGACCGCATGGACTTGTTGCAGGTACCACAGGTTCCGGTAAAAGTGAGACGCTGCAGACCTATATGCTGTCTCTTGCTATTAATTACAGTCCGGATGATATTGGATTCTTCATTATTGATTACAAGGGCGGTGGAATGGCGCACCTTTTCGACGGATTGCCGCATATGATCGGACAGATTTCCAACCTGTCCGGAAATCAGGTATACCGTGCAATGGTTTCCATTAAAAGTGAAAACAGGAGACGACAGAGGCTCTTTACTGAACATGGAGTTAATAATATTAATAATTATACAAAACTCTATAAAAACAAAGAAGCTTCTGAACCGATTCCACATCTCTTTATCATTATTGACGAATTTGCAGAACTGAAACGAGAAGAACCTGATTTTATGAAAGAACTGATCAGCGTGGCGCAGGTTGGACGAAGTCTGGGTGTTCATCTGATACTGGCAACACAGAAGCCAAGCGGAACAGTAGATGATAATATCTGGAGTAACTCAAAATTCCGACTCTGTCTGCGAGTACAGGATCGTCAGGACAGTAATGATATGCTGCATAAACCAGATGCAGCTTACATAACTCAGGCCGGAAGATGTTATCTGCAGGTTGGAAATGATGAGGTATTCGAATTATTCCAGTCTGGCTGGAGTGGAGCTCCTTATGATGAAAACATTGAGGAGGGCAATACAGAAATTGCAAAACTTCTGACAACAGATGGAAAAACCGAAATGACAGGCGGCCATGCACGTGCAGTGAGAAAGGAGAAAGCACTGTATCAGTGGATCGCATCACTTGTCAGATGTCTGGAAGCAGCAGAAGAACACGATGTACAGAAGTTCTATGATCAGATTGCAGCGGCAAAGCTGGATTATCAGAAGAGCGAGCACAACATAAGACTGCTTGAAGAATTTATGCGTTTATATGATCTTGCAGAACAACAGGATGGAGATACTGTAAAACAGATCATTCGCTTTGCAGAAAATATGGGAGTAAAACTTCCGGAAGTGAAGGAACGTACACAGCTTGATGCGGTAAAAGATTACCTCAGAAAAACAGCAGAGATTAACGGATACAGACAAAATCACCAGCTTTGGATGCCGGTTCTGCCAGCTCAGATTTATCTGCAGCAGTTTGATGAATACCAGAAAAGTGCGTTTACATCAGCTGGCTGGGGAACACACAGAGGTTCCTGGTCACTGGGAGTTCCGATCGGTATGATTGATGATCCTCGAAACCAGGCACAGTTCCCATTGCCATTCAGTTTCTCAGAAGGCGGTCATCACGCAATCATTGGTTCAGTTGTCAGTGGAAAGAGTACACTGGTTCAGACGATCCTGTATGGACTTGTGACGAAATATACACCGGATTATCTGAATATTTATGCCCTTGACTTCAGCAGTAAGATGATGTCTGCTTTTGAGGGGCTTGCTCATGTGGGCGGTGTCATGTACGAGAGCGATGATGAAAAGATAGCCAAATTCTTCAATATGATTGAAAGAATTCTGAATGATCGAAAAAGAGTTTTCCGCGGTGGTAATTACAGTCAGTATGTACAGGTACACGGTGTTGTTTATCCGGCTATCGTCATTGTTATTGATAATTTCTCTGCTTTCATGGAAAAAACAGGTGGAAAATATGAGAAGATAATCATTCAGCTTTCAAAAGAAGGTGTCGGACATGGAATTTTCTTCCTCATTACAGCCGGAGGTTTTGGAATGAACGAACTTCCGAACCGTATTGCCGAGAATATGAAGACATTGCTTTGTCTTCAGCTTCCTGACAGATTTGCGTATGGAGATATTCTGCATACAACCCGTGTGGAGGTAATGCCGGAATCCGGAATCAAAGGAAGAGGGCTTGCAGTCCTTGGAACAAGAATCCTCGAATTTCAGGCAGCTCTGGCGCTGGAAGCAGATGATGATTATCAGAGAATGGAAAAAATTTCTGATATGTGTGTAATGATGAATCAGGCATGGAGCGGAAAACGAGCACAGCCTATACCGGAAATACCGGAGAAACCAACATGGGAGATTTTTGAAGAACTGGATGATGTCAGAAATTCTGCAGCAACAGATCATCTGCTCCCTGTGGCGTATAATTCCGAAAATGCAGAAATTTACAGCCTTGATCTTGCTGATATGTTCTGTTATCTGATCATGGGTGCTGCAAAAACTGGTAAAAAGAATTTCATGAAAATCATGATAGAATCTGCCCGTCTGAAAGACAGCCAGATCTGTCTGATCGATGGAAGTGGAGTGATGGCTACATATTCCGGTCAGGAAAATATTACATATATTGGAAATAGTGATGAGCTGTTTACATATTTCCAGGAAACGTTTTCACCTGAATTTATTAAGAGGAATCGCATTAAAAAACAGATACTGGAAGAAGGCGGAGAAGAAGAAGAACTCTACGAACATACAAGAAAAGAACAGCCGATTTTCTTGTTTATTACGGATATGACATGGTTTATCGAGACAATTTATGCACCGGAAAATATTTCAAAAAATATGAAGGGATTTCTGGAAGTTCTGACAATGAAAGGCAAGTATCACAACATTTATCTTGCCGGTATTCTGAATTCCGAAGACAAAAACAAGATTGCCGGATATACAACCTATGTTAATTTTGCATCTTATAAGACAGGAATTCATTTTGGAGGAAAGGTTGCTCAGAATACGGTTCTGAATTTTGATTATCTGAATTATAAAGAACAGTCCAAATCTGAAAAGGCAGGTATTGGCCAGATCGCATATACGGGAGATGAAAAGGCTGTTAAGAAGGTAGTTGTCCCGTTAATGACGAAAAGAAAGAAAAAACTATGATATTTGGAGTGATTCTTAACGCGGATGAAAAAGAAACTTATTACATGTATGAGCAGTTCAGGGAACTGACTGCTCATCATACAGATGAGAAACTGCAGTTTGAAAGTTGTAGAGAAGGAAGTCAGCTTCTGGAAAAATTAAAGGCAATGGACATTTTGGATATAGCCGTTATTGATGTTACTCTTCCGGGTGGGATTGAAGCAGCCAGGAATATCCGGAAAATATTTCCTAAGACAGAAATTCTGATCATAGCTGACATAACGGTTTCTCCGGTAAATTATCTTTGTCCGTCTATCAGAGCATCTGCATTGCTCCTTCGTCCGATGAGCAATGGCTGGGATGAAGCAGTCAGAGAATTTTTCCTTCTTTTTATGATCAGTCAGAAGAACACAGATGATCATGAAACTCTGCGGGTTGAAAACAGAAGAGGAATTTTTCGTGTTCCATTTGAAAAAATATATTATCTGGAGGCAAAAGAAAAAAAGGTTTTTGTCAGAACACAGATAGAAGAAATATCAGTATCTGAAACGCTGGAAAAAATGGCCGAGAAAATGCCCTCTAATTTTGCTCGTTGTCACAGAAGTTTTATAGTGAATATGGATCTGATCATGCAGGTCAATATGCATGAAAACATGCTGTATCTTAAAGATGGCATGATCGTTCCATTTTCGAGAAGCTACAGAAAACTATTTAAAAGAGGTGAAAATGGATAAATTGATATATGATAATCTGATAATCTCTGTGAGAGAGTTTATGGTATTGTCAGCACTCTGTGGTTTATCCAGAGTAGATTTACCTATAAAAGGAAAGCAGGAAGCTCCTGATCAGAAAGACGTAAATCTGGTCCTGTTTCAGCTTTATCAGAAACAGATTTTAGTAATGGAGGAGCCAAATGAATACAGGCTGAATCCGGAAATACAGAAACTGTTTGCAGAAATTAAAGAGGCAGGATATGTGATAGAGTCATATGGTATTGATAAGCATAATTCGCTGCTGCTTTTTTCATCTCAGAAGATTATCACAGCAGAACTGAGTGACAATGACAGAGATGCAGTCAAGCTCCGTTTTGTTTCCAGAAACAGATTGTCTGAAGAACTGTATAGTCAGAAACTGCTTCCGCTGGAAAAAGAAACAAAAGAAGAGAAATTTTTAAAAAAAGAAATAGCGGTTCTACATGATAAGCTTCAAAAAGACCGGGCTCAGTTTATAAAAAATAATCATATTGACCATGAAGCTCTGATGGAATATGCAGAAGCAAATGGCATACGATCTTTTTTTATTATAAAAGACAGGCAGTCTGATATAGAAAAAGTATTAATACTCCTGATCGACTGCGGAGTCTGGGATTGCATTGCCCGTTTTGAGGGAGACTGTCTGGAAACTAGATATTATACGCAAAAATTGATAGAAGAGTTTCTGCTTCTGTGAAATGTATAGAATGAGGTGAGTAAGAAATGATACTGGTTGATATTTATATTCCTTCTGTAGACAAAAATTATGATTTTCAGGTTAATGAAAATATATCGGTGGATAATCTGACAATGGAAATTTCTGAGATGATCGGAAATGAAACAAAATCCGGAAAAATCAGAGAAACTGAAGATTTTATGTTGTGTTCTCTGGACCAGAATAAAGTATTAAAAAAATATAATACACTGAAAGACTGTGGAATAAAAAACGGTTCCAGATTAATGCTGGTCTGAAATGCTGTTCGTCTGCAAAAACATGCCGTTCGTCTGAATTATGACATATTTCGATTTTACGTGCTACTATAGATACATCGACAAGGAGAGATGTGGATGAGTTTTATTGATACCGGGCAGTTAAGAAAACAGACTGAAGTTCTGGAGAGACAGGCTGGAAACTATGATTCTCTGATAACTTCACTGGGGGAAATCGCAAACTGGATGAAAAGACAGCAGTTTAAGGATGTGGAACAGTTCCAGCGAACATTGACAGTTCAGACAGATGAACTTGAATTACAGCGCCGGGAAATGTTTCTTCTTGCCGGCAGTCTTGAACGAATCTGTGACAGATGTGAAACTACAGAGCAGAAAATATCTGATTACAGAGAAATGGAATCAGACAGTTCAGGCCGGATAGAATCAGTGGATGTTAGTAAAATTCGTGATATGGTTTATTTATACAGTGATATGAAATTAAAATAAAGTAATTACTTTTATCAGAGAAGGGATGAGAGGATATGGCAGCAAAGATCAAGGTAAATACCGGAAGTCTGGATCAGACCCGTAAGGAGATAGAGGGCAGACTTGATCAGGCAAAACGAAGCATAGAAGAGATCTGGCAGGCAATGAGTGCATTGAATTCCATGTGGGAAGGTGATGCACATGCCGTTTTTGCAAAGGAAGTATCTGAGGACATACAGCAGCTTCAGAATATGTGTGATGGTATTCAGGAAATTATCCGATATGAGGGTAATGCAGTTACAGAGTATAATAAATGTGAACAGCAGGTTGGAGAAATCATTTCACAGATCAGAATCTGAGGAGGAGCCGCATGGGAATTATATTAAAAGTAACACCGGATAAGCTGACCAGTACAGCATCTGATATTGAAAATAAGCTGAAAGATATCGATGTACAGCTGAAACAGATTGGACAGGATATCCGGAGAACACGTGGATTCTGGGAGGGTGATGCCAGTAATGAACATATCCGACAGTATGAATCTCTGGAACCGGAGATACAGGAAATTATCACCAAATTGCAGAAACGGCCAGCAGAACTGCTAAAAATAGCAGGTCTATATAAAGAAACCGAGACACAGGCAAAAGAATCGGCAATGTCATTGGTGGATGATGTAATCGTATAAAGGAGGACGCAGATTGTGGCAAAAAGTGCTTTTGAGATACAAATGGACTATAGAAATGCAATCAGGCAGGTCGATTCATTGAGTGAAATCGCAAGAGAATTAAAAACAACAGCAGATTCCGGTCTGCAGGATTGTATGTCAGAGATTTCCGGTAGCTGGACGGGAGACAATGCAACAGGCTATGTAAAAAAATGTAGTCTTCTGAAAGATAAAATCATCCGTTCTTCCGAGAAATTACAGAAAACGGCCGATGCCATTCGTAAAATTGCAAAAAATACGTATGATATGGAAATGCGTGCGCTGGAAATCATGCAGCGCAGAGAGTATTAATTAACAGTAATAAATCAAAAGGG
The DNA here is from genome assembly GCF_934372025.1 of uncultured Blautia sp. Lineage (GTDB taxonomy): Bacteria > Bacillota > Clostridia > Lachnospirales > Lachnospiraceae > Blautia_A. Next base: position 24,220 of record NZ_CAKROJ010000003.1, on the reverse strand, counting down.
TATATAAATGTCCCGAAAAGAAAGGGATACATATATAAAACAAAATAAACAAGGGAGGACACTTTTATGAGTGAGATTCAGGTAACCACAGCAACATTGATCAGTAAAGCAGAGGAACTGAACCAGTTAAATGAACAGTTTAAGAAGGCAGTGGAGTCTCTGACTCAGGAAGAACAGGCACTCAGAAGCAGTTATGAAGGTGAATCCAGTGATGCATTCCATGCAGCATTTACAAAAGACTCTGTTCAGATGAGTAATTTTTATAATGCAATCGCACAGTATGCACAGAAACTGCTTCAGATCGCAGAAGCTTATGAAAAAGCAGAACAGGCAAATGTTTCCATCGTATCCAATTAATATATCCGGTTAATGTAAGGAAACGTAAACAGAATAGATAAAAGAAATGAGAGGAATATATTATGGCAGGAATCTTAAGAGTAACACCTGAAAAATTACAGTCAACCGCTAGCAGCTTTGAGAGCACAGGCGGCACAATCATGAACCTGACTCAGCAGATGACAAGTATTGTGACAAGTCTTTCCGGACAGGTTTGGAGCGGTGAAGCAGCAACATCCTATGTTAATAAATTTAATGGCCTTCAGGATGACATGGAACGTATTCACAAAATGGTTCAGGAGCATTCAAAAGATCTTCAGGAAGTTGCACAGCAGTTTATCACAGCTGAAAATGCAAACAAAGATCTGGCAAACAGCCTGTCTTCAGATGTGATTGTCTAATAAAATTTATGTAGAACAGTAAAGGGGAAATGTCGATGGAAACATCGGCATTTCTGTCAATTCCTGGTTATTTGTACAGGAAAATATAAAGGAAAGTTTTGAGGAAATACATGTTTGTAAAAAGAAAAACCGGAAAAATATTTTGTCTGATGCTTATTTTGCTCGTTACAGTCAGTATGTTTGGATTTCCGGGGGAAATTCAGGCTGAAGAGAACAATTCAGAAGTGAATGAAAGTACAGTGGATTCTCACAGGGACAGTATTGTGCGAGTTGAGTCAATATGCTGGGATGGTGACAGCGTTATATATCAGACAAAGTCTTTTTCCGGTTTTGTGGCAGTCAGCGACAACTCTGGAGTATATATTGTAACAATCCATGACGGCCTGAGTTTTTCTGCAGAAGAAAAAGAAGCTATTGAAAGTGAATATAAAGAAAAACTTAAAGCAGAAGAAGCAGTACAGAATGCAGCCAGTGCAGAGAATCAAAATCAGTACAGCACAGAACCAAGTGTACGGATTGCAGACAAAATAGAAGTGATTCTGAATGGGGACGTTCGTGTAAAGGCAAGTATTGTAGGTGAGAGCGAACAGAGAAATCTTACAGTATTGAAGTTGGAACAGACAATTAATTTTGAAAATGCTTTTGAATTTCCGCAGAAAAATATGGAAAACCTGGATGCAGGTACGAAGGTTTGGCTTCTTGGATATCCGAGGCAGGAAGAACCAGGGGTTTATAACAATGAAAATGTACAGGTAACAGAGGGAACCATTTCCGGAAAATATGATCAGGAAGAGATTTCTTTTTTCTATCATAATATTCAGACAGATGAAGGATGTATCGGAGGACCGTTACTGTACAGTGATGGTCTGCTGGCAGGTGTGTATCTGACAGGTGCCGGAGAAAACGATGGTACTGCAATCAGCAGCGAATCATTGAAATCCTTCCTGGAAACTTTTAAGATTTCGGGAAAAGAACATCAGGAAAAACCGAAGGAAAAGAAAAAACTTCCATTACTGAATATTATTCTCGGCGTTGTGATCCTTGTACTGCTTATCGTGAATATAGCAAAAGGGAATGCACGAAATACAGCTTCCACAAAAATATCTGACAGCAGTAAAAAAGACAAAAAAGCAAAGAACACACAAAATCTGAAAAACGTTCAGCATACAAAACATACAGAAAATGGCATAACAGGTATAACCGCAAACCTCGATTACCCATCAGAAAACAGAACTGTTCTGATCAATAAACCTCGATTTCTGATAGGAAGGACAGGGGGAGTGGATTTTGTTCTTCCGGAAAACAAAGGAATCAGCCGCAAACATGCCTGTATTGAATTTGAAGATCAGGAATTTTATCTGTCCGATCTGAATTCTACGAATCATACATTCCTGAACGGGAATCAGCTGATGTCTGGAAAGAAATACAAACTGAAATCCGGTGATGAGATCATGATTGGTAAGGAGCCGATGATGTTCTACAGGGAATAGAGGTAATTCCAGATCAGATGAGCCAAAGAAAAATCGGTTTTTTCAAAAAGAGGGATAATGTGCTTCTTATTAATACGAAACACCGACAAATAGAAAATAATACTTACAAAGCAGATGTTTACGCAATATATCCAGAAAACTTTGAGCTGCAGATGCTTGCAAAATAAGCTGGATAAGTAGATTCTGTAGAGTATAACAGTAATATTTTTATTATAATAAAGGAGACAGCAATATGAGTCGAGGCATTATTAAATTTGTAGTTTATACGATCATTATGTGCGTAGTAACAGGCGTTTTGGAGTACTTGAATACTCGTGATAATACCAGTCATAAATATGATGATAACAGTGTTCATTATGTGGTAAAGTATCCAAATATTTTAAAATATGCGATTTTGGTTTTTATGATAGTAGGAGTTATATTATTTTGTGTTTTCAGTTTCTTCTATCTGAAAAATAATCCTACGGTTACTAAAGGACATTTATGGATGAGTATTATATTTATTACGCTTAGTTTTTGTGGCCTGATCTGGTTTCATAGCTGGAGAATTGATGTAGATGGATCACAGCTTGTTTTTCACAGATTATTGCACAGTTCTTACCAGATATCTTTTTCAGAGATTCAAAAAATTGAATTTGGAAAGAATGGTGAGATTATTATTTATGGCGATCATAATAAAAAAATAACAGTTGTGGATAACTTATCAGATAATTATGATCGTCTCAAAAGTAATTTAAAAGATTATGGGAAAATATAAGAGAAACATGGAGGGGTAGAAATGGCTGAATTTGAAAGTAAGTTTTCTGGGATGAGGCATGTAGTAGAGCGTGAAAAAAAACTTTCAGCAGAGGTTTATAGTCTGGAAGAAGATATCAGAAACGTTATAAGTCAGTTAAAAATGAACTCAAATGCAATTGTGCAAGTGAAACATAGTCTAAATAATGAACTTCAAAATGTAGGAACTCTGAAAGAACGACTTAATGTATTATCATCTACGCTGGAACAGATTACTACATTATATGAAAGTACAGAAAACAAAATCCTTGGTAAAGAAACTACAAATAAATCTAAAAGCTTGTCGGATTTGAAAGATAAAGTGAATGAGATTCGTGAAAAGCTTTCCGGAAAACTGGTTTTTAGTGCATATAGTAAAGACCCGGTAAATCTTTGTAATGGAAATTATATATATGAGAAAACATTTTTACATTTAGAAACAGAATCACAATTGGAATTTAGTATTTTCTATAACATGTTAAATTCCGGATCAGGAGTGTTGGGAAAAGGCTGGATGCATAACTGGGAAGTTTGTTTGCACATCGATGACGAACAGATAGTAATGGTTAAGGAAGATGCATCTGAGATGAGATTCCGTAAAAATGAGAATGGATACAAGGCAGAAAAAGGCACTTTCAGTATTTTAGAGAGAAACAAAGATGGGTATTGCGTTATAACTCGTGAGCAGCAGAAATGGTTTTTTGATTTCAATGGTACTTTGATGGCAATAGAATTAAACAATGGTGTTAAAGTATTGTTGAAGTATAATGGAAACAGACTGCTTCAAAGTGTTTCTGATAATGCTGGAAATTATATTGAATTTGAATATGGTGACAATGATAAAATAAATCTGATCAGAGATTATACGGGGCGTGAACTTCAACTTCAATATCAGGATGACTTATTATCGTCTGTTTGCGATAATCAGGGTAGAGAAATTAATTATCAATATGATGAGAATTATAATCTGGTAGAACTTATAAATGCACGTGACATTTCCAGCTTGAAAAACGAATATGATGAAAGCGGAAGAACAGTCTTACAGAAATTTCCTGATGGCGGTGTTGTGCAGTATGAATATCTGGATGATAAAAATCAGGTCATCATGACAGAGCAAAATGGTAACAGAATCATTTATGAACATGATGAATTATATAGGAATACCAGAAACATATACGAAGACGGCGAAGAAAGTTTTACTTATAATGAGAATGACCAAAGAACTTCTTTCACAGATAAGCGTGGAAACACCAGTTATTATGATTATGATAAACAGGGAAATTTATCGAAGTATATTTCTCCGCTTAAAGATAAGATAGAAATTAATTATACTGCTACAAATCAGTTGAAAAATGTTCGATTAAATGGGCAGATAATTCATAAAGCAGCTTATGATGAAAAAAATCGTCAAATCTGGACAGAAGATGCATTGGGAAACAGAGAAACTTATGAGTATAGTGAATTAAACGGTCCGATAAGATGGATTCGTCCGGATAATAGCAAAATCGATATTAAATATTCTGAGGGTGGGAATATTTCGCAAGTTACAAATACTATGGGCGGAAAACATTCTTACGAATATAATGAAAGAAATCAGGTGATCAGAGAAACAGACAGTTTTGGAAATTCAACCTGTTATGAATATGATGAAAATGATAAGCTTTTATGTATACGAAATGCAGAAGGTAATGAGCAGCGTTATAAATATGATGCCTGTGGAAATATAATAAGGGTAACAGATTTTAATGGTGGAGTTACAGAGATTGAGTATAATGAGATGAACAAACCCGTTTGTATCATAGATCCAGAAGGAGCATGTACCCGAATGGAATATGATGCTATGTGGAATTTAATAAAAAAAATTGACGGAAATGGTGGAACGACACAGTATGAATATGATCTGCAGCAGCATCTGATCCGGGTAACAGATCCAGAGGGCGGCATAAACCAAATGAAATATGATGCCTGTGGAAATATGACAGAGCGTATAGATCCAGAGGGCGGTATTCATGTGATCGGATATGATTCTCTTAATCGACCTAATTATGTGAAAGATCCTGTCAGCATGGAAGTAAAAGCATCATATGATGCATTAGGAAATGTTACAGAAGTTCTGTATTCAGATGGTACAAAAGAATGCAGCGAATTTGATCTCCTGGGGAATATTTTGAGCTATTCAGACAGAGAAGGATATGAACGGAAATTTAGCTATGACTGTCTTGGAAACTTGGAAAAAATAGAAGATTTCGCAGGACCTATAGAATATTATACTTATTATCCGGGTGGGCTTTTAAAGAAAGAGTGGCATATGGATGGTAAATCCAGAGAGTTTTGGTATGATGAGAACGAAAATATCGTACAGATTTTAGAAAATGAAAAAACCAGGTGGAAATTTTCTTATGACTCTATGGGGCGAGTAATAAAAGCAGAGCAGGAAGAAGGTATTTGCGAAAATTATAGCTATGACGCGCTTGGAAATGTTGTTTCTGTCATAAATGGAGAAGGTGAGAAAACAAGTTATCATTATAATCTGTCTGGACTATTAGATCTGGTTACAGATGCGTGTGGTAATCAGACGAGTTATAAATATGATAAATGTCGCCAATTAATAGAAATATGCCAGCCTGTAGAGGGTAAATTTGATATTAATGTTTTGAACAAGCTGAATCAGGAACAAAAAGAAGTACGAATTACCAGATATCAGAGAGATTTTGTAGGCAATATTATAAATGTGATTGATCCGGCAGGCGCAGAAACAAAATATTCTTATGATAAATGCGGAAGAATTACAGGTAAAATTGATCCGGATGGTAATAAAACAAATTGTTCATATAATTTAGATGGAACAGTACATAGCTGTCTGTTTTCTAATGGAGAGCAGATTATTTATGAATATGATTCATTTAAACATTTAATTAAGGCAAATGACTGGAATGGAACGACTGAAATTCATCCAGATATTATGGGAAGAGTAAAAAAAATCATCAATCCAGAGCAGGAAACTTTAGATTTTGAGTGGGGCATTCGTGGAGAAAATACAAAAGTTATTTATCCGGATGGAATGCAGGTTATTTATAAGTATGATGAGGGACTCAGAGTAACTGAATGTAGTAATGGAAAGGAAAGCGTTGAATATTCCTATTATCCCGATGGAAAACTAAAAAATAAAATCTTTCCCGAAAAATTTGTCCAGTTTTATGCTTATGATCGAGCAGGCAATCTGTCAGAATTAAGCTATTGTGATTCAGAAAAACAATTGGAAAAGATATCTTTTGAGTATGACAGATGTGGACGAAAAAGTAAAATAGTAAAAGAAGGCACGCAAAAAGAATTCTTTTCATATAGTTATGATCCAACAGGTGAATTGATTAAAGTATTAAAAAATGATCAGCCAGTGGAAAGTTATAGTTATGATCGATTTGGAAATAGAGTTTCATCAGAAATCTATGGAGAGCACACAAAATATCAATATAATTCTGTGAATCAGTTAATAAGCAGTGAGAAAAATAATGTAATATCTAAGTTTTGTTATGATAAAAGAGGAAATATGACGGAAGAGGTAATAAATAATATGCCAATTCGTCAGATGGCCTTTGATGTCAGAAACCGTATCATATCAGTCAAAACTGAAGATATAGTAGCTCATTATAAAAATGATTGTTTTGGAAATCGTATCAGTGCAGAATGGAATTCCGGTGCAGGTGAGGTATATAAAGAACAATATTTTTATGATGCAACCAAAGAACAGGATCATTTGTTTTGCGTGAGAAGAAACGGAAAGTTAACAAATATTTGGAGAGATGGTGGCATTCTTGCAGAAACAGAAAACCAGACAACTAATTATTTAATAAATGATGAAAAGACTACACCGTTATATCGGTTTTCTTTTAAAGAATCAGAGGCTTGTAATACGTGTGATGCTTTTGGAAATATTATTTCCAGAAAAGCAAATTCATTCTGGGGATTTGCCGGATACAGGACAGAACCTACAGGGCAGACTCTTTATGCTAATGAAAGAGAATATGATACATCAATAGGACGCTTTCTCAGCAAAGATCCATGGGCAGGAGTTATTACTATCCCACTTACGATAAATGCGTATGCATATTGCCTTAATGACCCGATAAATCGGTACGATCCAACAGGACAGATTGTTGCTTGGTTGGCAGGCGGAATTGTAGGTGCAGCGACAAATGTAGTTACGAAAGCTGCAGGCGATATAGTAAATTCTGTAGCAGCTGGAAAATGGACTGGAAGCTCCTGGCAGAGTTATGTAGGAAGTGCAACAGGCGGATTTGTTACAGGAAGTACTTTTGCAATAACTGGTAATATGGCATTAGCAGGTGCGGCAGGGTCTGCAACCGAGACTTTTGTTGGAGAAGGTTTAAGTATGGTTACAGGAGCCAAGGGATATCAGAAATCAGATGGATATAGCTGGGGAAAACTAGTAGCTAATACTGCCAAAAATGCTGCAATAGGCGCAGGTTCAGGATATATTTTTGGTAAAGCTGCAAAATACATTAAAATACCTGGAATTACTAAAGGAAGAGGAAGTATGGAGGCAGTATGGAAACAGGTTATGACGAAAGCATCAAAGGGTCAGATTGCTAATATCACTTTGAAAACCATGGGAAAAGGTCTGCTTGCATATGGTGGAGTGAAGTTTTTTGATCAGATATTACAAAAAGGTGTGAAAAAAACAAAAGAAATTGCAGAAGGTAAGTTTTGGGAATGGCTTATACCAACTGTGCATGCAGCTGAAAAAGACGCATCGGATTATTTGTCGCAAGCTCCGAGTGCAGCTAATTGTCCTGCAGAAGGAAACTGAAAATTATATAGAGAAAATATAAAGCAGATCTATAAGGAGAATCAAATGAAATGGATGAGAAAGTTTCCAGCTGCGTGAAATTCTGTAATAGTCGCGAAGAAGCAGAGCAGCATCTGTATTATGCAATGATGATCGGTGAAGAACTTCTGATCAGTGGCGCGGAAGTAGGGCGTGTGGAGGATACGATCAGGCGTATCTGCATTTCATATGGCGCAGAAAGGGTGGATGTATTTTCTATCACGTCCAGCATCGTCACAACCATGTATGGAGAGTTCGGTATCTGTACACAGACGAGACGTGTCAGGGGAATGGCAAATGATCTTGGAAAGCTGGACGACCTGAATCAGCTTTCGCGTTATATATGTGAGCATCACCCGAAAACGGAAGTAATATGTCAGCGTCTGGAAGAAATCAGGAAAAAACCTGGATATTCTTTCCAGATGCAGATACTTATCTATGCAGTTATATCCGGGTCATTTTCAGTGTTCTTTGGAGGAGATGTTTACGATATGATAGCGTCAGCGATGATTGGTATCATATTAAAGCTTCTCGAGGCAGTTTTGAAAAAAAGCGCACTGAATTCACTGATTACGGTATTTCTGTGCTGTGGTGCGGGAGGTATTTTGTCTAACCTTACAGTTGCCACAGGTTTCGGACATCATGCAGACCTGATCAGTATCGGAAACATTATGCTTCTGATTCCCGGAATTGCATTTACAAATTCTCTTCGCGATATGTTTTCAGGAGATACGATCACAGGGCTGATCAGATGCATGGAATCCATATTGCTTGCGCTTGTGGTAGGACTTGGTTTTACAGCTGCAAACCTGCTTTTTTGACAGGGCGAGACAGAAAAATATAAGGTCAGACAGGAGAAAATCATGCATGCAATAATACAATTACTTGTTTCGTTCACAGGCTCACTGGGGTTTGCAGCATTGTTTAATGTTCATGGCAGGAAGCTCTGGTTTGCAGCACTCGGCGGTGGGCTGTCATGGGCGGTTTATCTGGCAGTCGGAACAGTGACGGCCAGCCCGTATATCTGTGGCTTCTGGTCAACGGTAGCAATCACTCTGTACGCAGAGTGTATGGCCAGAGTTCACAAGACACCGGTAACGGTATTTCTTGTTTCAGCAACGATTCCGCTGATTCCGGGAGCAGCACTGTATCGTACTATGAACTGGATGATGATGCAGAAATGGGATAAATTTCAGGCAGATGGGACATATACGATTCTTTTTGCTGCAAGTATGGCTGCCGGAATGACACTGACTACAATACTTTTTCGGACAGTGTGGAACTGGAAATATCGACAGAGATGGATGTGAATCTCGGGACATTCTTGAATTGTTCTTGGGACATTTTCTGACTGGAGATAAGGATGGAGACGATAGAGAGTGAACTCTCTTTCTTTCCGTCCTTTTTTTAGTTTCTGAAAGCAAGATTTCTAAAAAGCACAGCAATAACAATGTTGAAAAAAGTGTGGAAAAAACGTATTGTTATAGTATATCAATGTATAGAGTATAAATGAGAAAAGAAAGCAAATAAAGTAAAAGGAGGTACTGAAATGAGCCAGAATAAAGGCAGAGTTACCATTCCTACAAACCTGGATGTGGTAAAAGAAACATTGGAGATTATGGATGAGTGGGGAGCAGATGCGATCCGTGACTGTGACGGTACAGAATTTCCACAGGAACTGAAGGATACTGGTGCTAAAATCTACGCAACTTATTATACAACCAGAAAAGATAATGAATGGGCTAAGGCAAACCCGGATGAAATCCAGCAGATGTACATTATGAGTCATTTCCATACAGCTACAGAGGAAAAACTGGAAATTCACCTGATGGATCATCTTTATCCGGATATGCTGAAAGTAAATACACGTGATGATATTACCAGATGGTGGGAAGTTATTGACCGTACAACAGGTGAGGTTGTTCCGGTCAGTGAATGGTCCTATGATGAAACAACCGGAAATGTAGTAATCACACCTGCAAAACTTTTTCACGAGTATACGGTAAGTTTTCTTGCATACATTATGTGGGATCCGGTTCATATGTATAATGCAGTGGTAAACGACTGGAAAGATGTTGAACCGCAGATTACTTTTGATGTTCGTCAGCCTAAAACAAGAGAACATTCACTAAATCGTCTCCGTCGTTTTCTGGAATCCCATCAGTATGTAAATGTTGTACGATTTACTACGTTTTTCCATCAGTTTACTCTGATTTTTGATGAGCTTGCGAGAGAAAAATATGTTGACTGGTTTGGATATTCTGCATCCGTCAGTCCTTATATTCTGGAACAGTTTGAAAAAGAAGTCGGTTATCCTTTCCGTCCGGAATATATTATCGATCAGGGATATATGAATAATACATATCGTATTCCGTCTAAGGAATTTAAAGATTTCCAGGCTTTCCAGCGCAGAGAAGTAGCAAAGCTTGCCAAAGAGATGGTTGATATTGTTCATGAATATGGCAGAGAGGCTATGATGTTCATGGGTGATCACTGGATCGGTATGGAGCCATTTATGGATGAATTTGCTTCTATCGGACTTGATGCAGTTGTTGGAAGTGTTGGAAATGGTGCTACACTGCGTCTGTTCAGTGACATCAAGAATGTAAAATACACAGAAGGCCGTTTCCTTCCATATTTCTTCCCGGATACCTTCCATGAAGGCGGAGATCCGGTCAAAGAAGCAAAAATAAACTGGGTAACTGCAAGACGTGCAATTTTAAGAAGTCCGATTCAGAGAATCGGATATGGCGGATATCTGAAACTTGCGCTTGAATTCCCGGATTTTGTTGAATATATCAAAGGCGTCTGTGAAGAATTCCGCACTCTTTATGATAATATCCAGGGTGTAACGCCGTATTGTGTGAAGCGTGTGGCTGTACTGAACTGCTGGGGAAAAATGCGTTCCTGGGGAAATCATATGGTACATCATGCTATCTATTATAAACAGAATTATTCTTATTTTGGAATCATCGAGGCTCTGAGTGGAGCACCGTTTGATGTTTCATTTATCAGTTTTGATGATATTCTGGCAGATAAAGACCTTCTGAAGAATTTTGATGTTGTAATAAACGTTGGTGATGCCGATACTGCACAGAGTGGAGGCGAGTACTGGGTAAATGAGACGATCGTTACAGCTGTAAAAGAATTTGTATATAACGGCGGTGGATTTATCGGAGTTGGTGAACCGGCAGCTCATCAGTGGCAGGGACATTATTTCCAGCTTGATGATGTACTCGGAGTAGAAGAAGAAAACGGATTCAATCTCAACAAAGACAAATACAACTGGGAAGAACACAGAGATCATTTTATCCTGGCAGACAGTGAAGGAGAAGTTGATTTTGGTGAGGGTAAGAAGAATATTTATGCTCTTGACGGAACCGATATTCTTATTCAGAATGATCAGGAAGTTCAGATGGCAGTGAAGAGCTTTGGAAAAGGTCGTGGAGTTTATATCAGCGGTCTTCCGTACAGCTTCAAGAACAGCCGTGTTCTTTATCGTGCAGTACTCTGGTCTGCTTCTGCTGAGGAAGAACTGAACTGTTGGTATTCTACAAACTATAATGTTGAAGTCCATGCCTATGTGAAAAACGGAAAGTACTGTGTTGTAAACAACACTTATGAGCCACAGGATACAGTTGTGTACAAAGGTGATGGAAGCAGCTTCGAACTTCACATGGAAGCAAATGAGATCAAATGGTACCAGATCTGAAAGTGAGACGGTGATCTGCCACTGTTGAACAATTAATTTTAAGTCATCCAGAAACCAGTTATTACTGACCTGTTCATCATAGATCGGGCAGTCAGCGATAATGGAAAATGGATGACTTAATTTATGAAAGAAAATACCTTAAAGTGTGACCATTACCATTTCCGGACATGTTTTTCAATAAAGTCCAGAACGGCATACAGCCCCATTGCGATCACGCACAGGATTACGATGGACATCAGCACCCATGTCAGTTTGAAGGTCTGTGATCCATAAATGATGAGGTATCCAAGTCCTCTGCGTGCACCGATGAACTCACCAATGATCACACCGACAAGACATAAACCGATATTGACTTTCATCACGCTTAGTATGAGCGGACCAGAAGACGGAAGGACAATTTTTGTCAGTTCGTCTTTTTTTGTGCCGCCAAGTGTACGGATCAGTTTCATTTTTTCAGGATCCGCTTCACGAAATCCGGTGTATAGATTAATAATAGATCCAAAAATCGCTACAGACATTCCTGATACAATGATAGTTCGGACGTTTGCTCCAAGCCAGACGATCAGAAGTGGGGCGAGAGCTGACTTTGGAAGACTGTTGAGTACAACCAGATAAGGCTCAAGAATACGTGATAATTTTGGACATGCCCAGAGCAGCACTGCAGCACTGATCGCAAGAAAAACAGTACAGCCAAAGCTGATAAGTGTCTCTGACAGTGTGACGCCGATATGTGTGAAAAGTGACTGATCCTGTATCATCCGGAGGAAAGTGCGGCATATTGCGGACGGACTGCTGAAGATAAAAGAGTCAATCCATCCCTGATGTGCAGACAGCTCCCATAAAAGAAGAAAGCCAAGAAACAGAAGTATTCGAGTAATGTGGATCAGATATTTCTCACGCTTTATTTTAAGAAGATACTGCTTCTGAGCCGGAGAAAGTTCAGACATACTGATTCAGCTCCTTCCAGATAAGATTGAAATATGATTTGAATTCAGGTGTGTTTCGAGACGCAAGGGGTGTTCGTTCAGAAAGCCCCAGATCAATTGTTATGATGCGTGCAACTGTGGCAGGACGTCTGGTCAGAATTATGACCCGGTCAGCCATGCTGATCGCCTCTGAGATATCATGAGTGACAAGTATGGCCGGTTTGTTTTCTTTTTTCAGAATTCGTCCGATGTCATCACTGACGTTCAGACGAGTCTGATAGTCAAGCGCTGAGAAGGGTTCATCGAGTAACAGAAGTTCTGGTTTCAAAGCCAGGGTACGGATCAGAGCCGCACGCTGCCGCATGCCTCCTGAAAGCTGGGAAGGATGTGCATTACGGAATTTGTCAAGACCATAAGTATGAAGCATTTGTTCAATGTAAGATAACTTTTCGTGAGAAAGGTCTTTACGAATCTCAAGCCCCAGGATTACATTTTGATAGATCGTGCGCCATTCCAGCAGATGATCTTTCTGCAGCATATAGCCAATCCGGGAGTCTCCGGGAAGCAATGGTGTATCGTTCATTAGAACAGAACCTTCTTCGGCAGCCAGAAGACCGCAGATCACATTAAGGAGTGTGGATTTTCCACAGCCGGAAGGTCCGACAACAGCAAGAAATTCGCCTGGCATCAGATCGAAAGAAAGATGAGAAAGCGCAGGTGTTTCACCGTCAGCTGTATGATAAGAGAGCGAGACATCTCTGATTTTCAGAAGGGGTTTCATAAAAATTACCTCGAAAGAATCTATATTTTAAGATATGCGAAAAATGATTCATGTGCTATGATAGATGACATGGAGGGAACAAAATTGAACAGACGAAATTATCAGAAGGAGCTGGATAAGCTCATTGAAAAAATAAAAAAAGAAGAAAAAACACCGAGACTTTTTCTGCATGCCTGCTGTGCTCCGTGCAGCAGCTATGTGCTGGAATATCTGTCTCAGTATTTTGAGATCACCGTGTTCTTTTATAATCCAAACATTTCGTTAGAAGAGGAATATCATAAACGAACAGAAGAAATCCGCAGACTGGTGGCTGAGATGCCTTTTATTCATCCAGTGCATATCGTGGAGGGAAATTATGATCCGAAGGTTTTTTATGAAATGGCTAAGGGGATGGAAAAGATACCGGAAGGCGGTGAACGATGTTTTAAATGTTATCGTCTTCGCATGGAGGAGGCAGCGAAGCTTGCCAGAGAAGGCGGATATGCTTATTTTACAACAACACTTTCTATCAGCCCGCTGAAGAACGCAGAAAAGATCAATGAGATTGGAGAAGAATTGGCAGAAATTTACGGAGTGGAACATCTTCCATCTGATTTTAAGAAAAAAAACGGCTATAAGCGTTCTGTAGAGCTGTCACATGAGTATGATCTTTATCGACAGAACTATTGTGGATGTGTCTTCTCAAAGCGCGAACAGGAAGAAAAATCAGAACAAAAACAAATTTAAAGAATTCTGGCAGTTGATTTTTCACTGGAATGTGGTAAACTGTTAGAGAGTTATGCACTGTTGTGATGCATTTTGAAAAACGGCAGCTGCAAATAACCGCAGAACAAGGAGGAAACTATGGCACAGTTATGGGGAGGACGTTTCACAAAAGAAACAGACAAACTGGTATATAATTTTAACGCGTCAATTTCATTTGATCAGAAGTTTTACAAACAGGATATTCGTGGAAGCAAGGCGCATGTCAGAATGCTTGCCCAACAGGGAATTCTGACGGAAGAAGAGAGAGATCAGATTCTTGACGGACTGGACAGTATCCTTGCTGATGTAGAATCCGGAAAGCTTGAGATTACATCGGAATATGAAGATATTCACAGTTTTGTAGAAGCAAATCTGATCGATCGTATCGGAGATCCGGGTAAAAAACTTCATACAGGAAGAAGTCGTAATGATCAGGTTGCTCTGGATATGAAGCTTTATGTACGTGATGAAATTGAAGAAATTGATGCAGAACTTAAAAAACTTCTGGAAGCACTTCAGACAATTATGGAAAACAATCTGCATACCTATATGCCTGGTTTTACACATCTTCAGAAGGCACAGCCGGTCACACTGGCTCATCATGTCGGTGCTTATTTTGAAATGTTCCGAAGAGACAGAAGTCGTATGGCAGATATCCGCAAACGGATGAATACCTGTCCTCTTGGTGCAGGAGCTCTTGCAGGAACCACCTATCCACTGGACAGATTTTATACAGCGCAGCTGCTGGAGTTTGACGGGCCTACCAGAAACAGTATGGACTCTGTTTCCGACAGAGATTATGTGATCGAACTTCTTTCTGCCATGTCTACAGTTATGATGCATCTGAGCAGATTCTGTGAGGAGATTATCCTCTGGAACTCCAACGAATATCGTTTCGTTGAAATCGACGATGCCTACAGCACCGGAAGCAGTATCATGCCTCAGAAAAAAAATCCGGATATCGCAGAGCTTGTCAGAGGAAAGGCGGGTCGTGTTTATGGTGCGCTGACATCTATTCTTACAACGATGAAGGGAATTCCGCTTGCTTACAACAAAGACATGCAGGAAGATAAAGAACTGACCTTTGATGCAATTGACACAGTAAAAGGCTGTATTGCTCTTTTTACAGGAATGGTATCTACAATGGAATTCCGTAAAGATGTAATGGAAGAAAGTGCTAAGAAGGGCTTTACAAATGCGACAGATGCGGCAGATTATCTGGTAAACCATGGTGTACCGTTCCGTGATGCACATGGTATCGTAGGCCGTCTCGTACTTACCTGTATTGACAAAGGGATTTCTCTGGATGAACTTCCACTTGAAGATTACAGGGAGATTTCACCTGTGTTTGAGCAGGATATTTATGAAGCGATCAGTATGAAAACCTGTGTTGAAAAACGTGAGACATATGGAGCTCCGGGACCGAAGGTTATGGAACAGATCATTGCCGAAAATAAAGAATATCTGAAAAATAATTAAAAACATCTTGCTTTTTTCGGTAAAGTGTTATAGTATGTACAAGGAAAACAGATGTGTGCCATACAAGGACACATATAAAATAAAACAATGAGGAGAACAATGGTTATGAGTGAAAAACTGAGAGTCGGCATTTTAGGTGCTACAGGTATGGTAGGACAGAGATTTATCTCCCTTCTGGAGAATCACCCGTGGTTTGAGGTTGTAACTCTTGCAGCAAGCCCGAGAAGTGCCGGAAAAACTTATGAAGAAGCTGTAGGCGGCAGATGGAAAATGGATACTCCAATGCCGGAAGCAGTAAAGAAGATTGTAGTTATGAATGTCAACGAAGTAGAAAAAGTTGCTTCCACTGTTGATTTTGTTTTCTCAGCAGTTGACATGTCGAAAGATGAGATCAAAGCAATCGAAGAAGAATATGCAAAAACAGAGACACCTGTTGTTTCTAATAACAGTGCTCATCGCTGGACACCGGATGTACCGATGGTAGTGCCGGAAATCAACCCGGAACACTTCGATGTTATCAAATATCAGCAGAAACGTCTTGGAACAACCAAGGGATTTATTGCAGTTAAACCAAACTGCTCTATTCAGAGTTATGCACCGGTACTTACTGCATGGAAAGAATTCGAGCCATATGAAGTAGTTGCTACTACATACCAGGCAATCTCTGGAGCAGGTAAGACATTCAAGGACTGGCCGGAAATGGAACACAACATTATTCCATATATCGGTGGAGAAGAAGAGAAGAGCGAAAAAGAGCCGCTGAGACTGTGGGGCAAAATCGAGGACGGTGTGATCGTTCCGGCTACAGAGCCTGTTATCACATGCCAGTGTCTGCGTGTTCCGGTACTGAATGGACATACAGCAGCAGTATTTGTTAAGTTCCGTAAGAAACCTACCAAAGAGCAGCTGATCGAAGCTCTGAGAAACTTCAAAGGACTTCCGCAGGAACTTGAACTTCCGAGTGCACCGAAACACTTCATTCAGTATCTTGAAGAAGATAATCGTCCGCAGGTAAGCGAGGATGTAAATTATGAAAACGGAATGGGTGTATCTATCGGACGTCTCCGTGAGGACAAGGTTTACGATTATAAATTCGTAGGACTTTCCCACAATACTGTAAGAGGAGCAGCAGGTGGCGCTGTACTTTGTGCAGAGACACTGAAAGCAAAAGGATTCATCACTAAGAAATAATAATGGTCAAAAAGCCCTGTCAGAAAATGGCAGGGTTTTTTCGTTAAAAAAAGACATGGAGAAAATCTGAAATTTATGTTATGATTAACAGACAATTTATAACAGTAGAAAGGAAGTACGGAATAATGGAGAAGGTATACCTGACAAAGCTTGCGCCAAATTGCGGATGTGCAGCAAAGGTGGGGCCGGGAACGCTGGCCGGGGTACTTTGTGGACTTCCGAAGTTTCAGGATCCGAATCTTCTGGTTGGAACAGAAACTTCAGATGATGCAGCTGTTTATAAAATTTCGGATGATCTGGCAATGATCCAGACACTTGACTTTTTTACACCTGTCGCAGATGATCCCTATGATTTTGGACAGATTGCAGCTGCCAATGCACTGAGTGATGTTTATGCCATGGGCGGTGAACCAAAGACTGCTCTGAATATAGTAGCATTTCCTAAAGAAATGGATACGGCAATTCTGGGAGAAATCCTGAAAGGCGGAGCTGATAAGGTTCTGGAGGCCGGAGCCGTTCTGGCAGGCGGTCATACGATCCAGGATGATACACCAAAGTATGGCCTTAGTGTAACTGGGTTTGTGCATCCCGATAAATTCTGGAAAAATTTTGGAGCTCAGACAGGTGACAGGCTGATCCTGACAAAACCGCTTGGTACAGGAATTGTGAATACAGCAATAAAAGCAGATATGGTATCGGAAGAGGCAAGAGAAGCAGCCTTAAAGTCCATGAAGACACTGAACAAGTATGCGCGTGATGTCCTGAAAAATTATACAATTCACGCATGTACAGATGTGACAGGATTTGGACTTGGCGGGCATGGAACAGAAATGGCAGAAGGCAGCAATAAGACGCTGGTAATTAATACAAAAGCACTTCCGGTTCTTCCTGATGTGGAAGAATACGCTTCCATGGGACTGATTCCTGGAGGCGCATACCGCAACAGAGAATTTGCAGCGAAAGCCGGATATGTAAGTACCGCAGAACTCTGGCTGGAGGATCTTGTGTTTGATCCACAGACATCCGGTGGACTCCTTGCGGCAGTTCCGGAAGAGGAAGCGGAAGAAATTCTCAGTGAGCTGAAAAAAGCTCCACTTTCCTGTGCAGTGATCGGAGAGGTAACTGACAGAGAAAAATATGCTCTGATAATTCGATAACTGACGGCTATTAAAAATAGTTTTAAATTTGTTATAAAAATATCAATCTTTTGCGTATATATATTGAGAATTTTTGGCAATAATGCTATAATTTATAAATACAATATGTGGAGGGAATGGGAGTTTATAAGATAACTCAATTCCCGGAAAAGGGAGGTATTTTTTATGAATCACGAGGATGTACAGAAACTGTCAAACGCTTCAATGGCAAAAATCACACTGCTGAAAAACGACTTTTTCAAGTATTTCATGCGGGCAATCATGGCGGGGTTTTTTATTGTGGTTGCTATGATCTTTTCCAATGTAGCCGGAAACGTGTTTGCGGGGGCAGAGGAACCGGCCTGGGGAAAATTCCTTGGAGCAGTTGTATTCTCTATCGCGGTACTGCTGATCTCTATGGTTGGTGGTGAACTGTTTACCGGAAACAATCTGGTTATGGCTTTTGGTGTATTTGATAAAAAAGTCAGCTGGGGAGATGCAGCAAAAGTATGGGTTATCAGTTATTTAGGCAATTTTGTCGGATGCCTGATTCTTTCCCTGATCTTTGTATGGGCAGGAGCATCCGGAACAGCAGATTATTTTGCCGGATTTATTGGAAATAAGCTTGCAATCCCGGCAGGTCAGATGTTTTTCCGCGCAGTCTTATGTAATTTCTTTGTATGTCTTGGGGTTCTTTGTGGTATCAAACTTAAAAGTGAAGCTGCAAAGTTTTTGATGATCGTCATGTGTATTTCTGGTTTTGTTGTCAGTGGATTTGAACACTGTGTAGCCAATATGGGAATCTTTGTAACAGCAGGCTGCCTGGTACCGGGACTTTCTGTAGGCGCAATGGCAAAGAGCATGCTGATCGTCACTTTGGGAAATATGGTAGGCGGTGCACTTCTTCTTGCATGGCCTCTCAGAAAGATGAGTGCAGATAAATAATGGGTAAATCCTTATACATAGCTGAGAAACCGAGTGTTGCTCAGGAGTTTGCGAAAGCATTAAAAATCAATGGACAGAGAAGGGATGGTTATCTGGAGTCAGAAGATTCTGTAGTGACCTGGTGTGTTGGACACCTGGTCACTATGAGCTATCCCGAAAAATATGATATCAAGTACAAAAGGTGGAGTTTGGATACCCTGCCTTTTTTGCCGCGTGAATTTAAGTATGAAGTTATTCCGGGGGTGCAGAAACAGTTTAACATTGTTAAGGGGCTTCTGAACCGACCGGATGTAGATACAATCTACGTATGTACGGACTCCGGACGTGAGGGAGAATATATCTACCGTCTGGTGGCACAGATGGCAGGTGTAAAAGATAAAGAACAGCGACGCGTATGGATCGATTCACAGACAGAGGAAGAAATACTTCGCGGTATCCGTGAGGCAAAAGATATATCTTCTTACGATAATCTGGCAAATTCGGCATATCTTCGTGCAAAAGAAGATTATCTGATGGGGATTAATTTCTCAAGAGTTTTGACTCTCAGGTATGGGAACAGTGTTTCTAATTATCTGAGCAGTAAATATCAGGCTATTTCCGTTGGCAGGGTAATGACATGTGTGCTTGGAATGGTCGTGCGCCGGGAACGTGAAATCCGATCCTTTGTAAAAACACCATTTTATCGTGTGCTTTCCAGCATTGCACTGGAAGGCGAGCATTTCGAAGGTGAATGGAGAGCTGTAGAAGGCAGTAAGTATTTTCAGTCTCCATATCTTTATAAAGAAAATGGTTTTAAAGAGAAAAAACATGCAGAAGAGCTTATCGGGATGCTTGAGACAGAACAGCCTCTGACCTGCCGCGTAGATAAAGTGGAGAGAAAAAAAGAAAATAAAAATCCGCCGCTGTTATTCAATCTTGCCGAGCTGCAGAATGTATGCTCCAAATTGTTTAAGATCAGTCCGGATGAAACACTTCGCATCACGCAGGAACTGTATGAAAAGAAACTTGTCACGTATCCGCGAACAGATGCCAGAGTTTTGTCTACGGCGGTTGCGAAAGAAATTTACAAAAACATCTCCGGTCTCCGTCGATATACGAATATCGATAATGCGGCTGAAGAGATCCTGGAGATGGGCTCTTATAAAAATATAGCAAAAACGCGATATGTGAATGATAAACAGATCACAGATCATTATGCGATCATTCCGACCGGACAGGGATTAAATGCACTGAACAGTCTCTCACAGACATCACAGAGGGTTTATGAGACGATTGTGCGGCGTTTTCTATGTATCTTTTGTCCGCCGGCAGTTTATCAGAAGGTCAGTCTTGTGACGGAGATGCAGAAAGAAAAGTTTTTCTCAAGCTTTAAAGTACTGCAGGAAGAGGGATATCTCAAATATGCCACAAATTCTTTTGCCAGAAAATCAGCGGCAGAGAAAACGCAGGAAGCGGGTCGCGACGAAAGCGACGAAGTTTCCTGTGATGCACAGCTTCTGGAAGCATTGCATCGGTTGAAGAAGAATGATATACTTACGGTAGATGCACTGAATATCAAAGAAGGGGAGACTTCTCCACCTAAACGTTATAATTCCGGATCAATGATCCTTGCAATGGAGAATGCAGGACAGTTGATCGAAGATGAAGAACTGAGAGCGCAGATCAAGGGAAGCGGAATAGGAACGAGTGCCACAAGAGCAGAGATTTTGAAAAAACTGGTCTCTATAAAGTATCTCGCATTGAATAAAAAAACACAGGTGATCACACCGACGCTGCTTGGAGAGATGATCTTTGATGTAGTGAACTGTTCAATCCGACAGCTTCTGAACCCGGAACTGACTGCCAGTTGGGAGAAGGGACTTACCTATGTGGCAGAAGGAAGTATTACACCACAGGAGTATATGGACAAGCTGGAACATTTTGTCCGTGTGCGTACCAATCAGGTAGAACAAAGTAATTATCAGTATGCACTGCGTCAGTTTTTTGATGCAGCAGCTGTTAATTATAAAACGAAGCCAACAGCTTCAAGACGAGGAGGAAAATAATTAGTATGTTAAAAGATTTTACAATTGCAAATCTTCTTGATTTGAACGAAACAATTGCGGCAGAGTTATTTGAGGGAAAAACCTATCCATGGGAAGTCCTTCCTGAAATTGGTGGCTTTATCATGAAGCTTGGGGAAACGCTGAGTCCTTCAGAGTATGAATGCCGTGATGGAAATGTATGGATCGCAAAATCAGCAAAGGTTGCTCCGACTGCTTCAATTAATGGACCGGCTATTATCGGAAAAGAGGCAGAAGTACGTCATTGTGCATTTATCCGCGGTAATGCTATTGTTGGGGAAGGGGCAGTTGTTGGAAACTCTACAGAACTTAAGAATGTAGTTATTTTTAATAAAGTGCAGGTTCCACATTATAATTATGTAGGTGATTCTGTTCTCGGTTTTAAATCTCATATGGGTGCTGGTTCAATCTGTTCAAATGTGAAATCAGATAAAAAACTGGTTGTAGTCAAAGACGGAGAAGAAAAAATTGAGACGGGCCTTAAGAAATTTGGCGCGATGCTGGGAGATCATGTAGAGGTTGGATGTGGTTCAGTGCTGAATCCGGGAACCGTGATCGGTCGAAACAGCAACATCTACCCGCTTTCACCGGTAAGAGGCTGCATTCCTGCAGACAGTATCTACAAAAACGCAGCCGAGATTATCAAAAAGAATTAAGAAATCTGCTGTAGCTCAGAGAAAAAAGAGATTCCTTATAATCACCAGAATGGTGATGTGCAGAGGATAAAATAAGTAGAAGAAATATTTCGCGGCTTTTCCCTGGATAAAGCCGCGTTTTCCATTGTACATATTAATGGAAATAAACGCAAAACATGCTTTCCATTCATAAGCAAGCCAACAGCTTCCCACAATTGCCTGAGATATTTTTTCATTTCGAAGCAGATACATAAGAAGCATAAAAATAAAGCCACGCCAGCCGTAATCTGCATGCAGAATAATAGAGATTCCCAGGAGAGCGAGAAGAGAAGTCAGCTGTAGCCACGGTGTTTCCCAGAAATATTCAACTGCACAAAAAGCGAGATATCCGAGAAAAAGCGTAAAAAACACATTTTGTTTATCAATATAGAACCAGGTGTTTGCAAACATGAAGTTCCATGGAATCTCAGAAATCAGTGCAAATAATAAAAGATTGCGACCGTATTTTCGTCGATCATGTGTGTGCAGAAAGCCTTCAATAATAAGAAAACAGAAAATGGGGAAGGCACAGCGGCCAATATCACGGACAATCCGATAGGCGGTGATTCCTTTGCCATTGATATAGAACAGGTTTGTCAGTGCCGGCTGATATAAGCGTAAAATGATCGCACCTGTATGATCGATCAGCATGGCAATACATGCGATCAGTTTCAGCATACTGCCGCTTAAAATCTGAAAGCGGGCAGGAAAAATACTTGGAGGAAGTTTCTCAGACATAATTATTTACCTACTATTAATTTTTTTAAAAATATGATAGCATGAAGTCTTTTTGTTTACAAGTCTGCAAAAAATTACACAGTATTACATTTTTCAACTAAGTTTGACTGGACAAAAAGTGCGCTTTGTGAGAAAATACATTCAGGTTGTTAGTCTATCTTTTAACAACATTATAGTAAATCTATACTTGAAAGGAGTTTTAACATGATTTATTCACGCGAAGTAGAAGAAATGTGCCCAGTTGCACAGGGTGTCCATCACGGCGCCGCTCCAATCCCGGAAGAAGCAAAATGGGTTCAGGCTAAGGAAGTGAAGGACATTTCCGGTTTTACACATGGTGTAGGCTGGTGTGCTCCTCAGCAGGGTGCATGTAAGCTGTCCCTGAACGTAAAAGAAGGTATCATCCAGGAGGCACTGGTTGAGACAATCGGATGTTCAGGTATGACTCATTCTGCTGCTATGGCGTCTGAAATCCTTCCAGGATTAACTGTTATGGAAGCTCTGAATACAGACCTTGTTTGTGACGCTATCAACACAGCTATGAGAGAACTCTTCCTTCAGATCGTATATGGACGTTCCCAGTCTGCTTTCTCTGAAGACGGACTTGCAGTAGGTGCAGGACTTGAAGACCTTGGAAAAGGACTTCGTTCTCAGGTTGGTACAATGTACGGAACACTCAAAAAAGGTCCTCGTTATCTGGAAATGGCAGAAGGCTATGTTACAGGTATCGCTCTTGACGAAGATAATGAAATTATCGGTTATCAGTTCGTAAGCCTTGGCAAAATGACTGACTTCATCAAAAAAGGTGATGACCCGAACACTGCATGGGAAAAAGCAAAAGGTCAGTATGGCCGTGTTGCAGATGCTGTTAAGATCATCGACCCACGTAAAGAATAATTATACCGATTATAATTTCAGGAGGATAAGTAAATGGCTTTATTTGAATCATATGAGAGACGAATTGACAAAATCAATTCAGTTTTAAACAGCTATGGAATCGCTTCTATCGAAGAAGCAGAGAAAATCACTAAAGATGCAGGCCTTAACGTATACGATCAGATCAAAGGCATTCAGCCGATCTGCTTCGAAAACGCTTGCTGGGCATACATCGTAGGTGCAGCTATCGCAATCAAAAAAGACTGCAGAAGAGCAGCTGACGCAGCAGCAGCAATCGGTGAAGGTCTTCAGGCTTTCTGTATTCCTGGATCCGTTGCTGATACACGTAAAGTAGGTCTTGGACATGGTAACCTTGGTAAAATGCTCCTTGAAGAAGAAACAGACTGCTTCTGCTTCCTGGCTGGACATGAGTCCTTCGCAGCAGCTGAAGGTGCTATCGGTATCGCTGAAAAAGCAAACAAGGTTCGTAAAAAACCTCTTCGTGTTATCCTGAACGGTCTTGGAAAAGACGCTGCTCAGATCATCTCCCGTATCAACGGCTTTACATATGTAGAGACAGAATACGATCCATACAAGAACGAAGTTAAAGAAGTATTCCGTAAATCCTATTCTGAAGGACTTCGTGCAAAAGTTAACTGCTACGGCGCTAACAGCGTTCCGGAAGGTGTTGCTATCATGTGGAAAGAAGGCGTTGACGTTTCTATCACAGGTAACTCCACTAACCCGACACGTTTCCAGCATCCGGTTGCAGGTACATACAAAAAAGAATGCAACGAAAAAGGAAAGAAATACTTCTCCGTTGCTTCCGGTGGTGGTACAGGACGTACACTTCACCCAGACAACATGGCAGCAGGTCCTGCTTCCTACGGTATGACTGATACACTTGGACGTATGCACTCTGACGCTCAGTTTGCAGGATCCTCTTCTGTACCGGCTCACGTAGAGATGATGGGTCTTATCGGCGCAGGTAACAACCCGATGGTTGGTATGACAGTAGCTGTAGCTGTAGCTGTACAGGAGGCTGCAGACGCTGGCAAGTTCTAAGACAAAAACCAATTTTTTTAAAGTGTTACAATAATTTTTACGT